>JAJRBL010000198.1 GCA_028679485.1 Methanospirillum sp.
CGGATCGATACCTTCTGCCAGACCACCCTTCCCGGTCTGTTTGCCTGCGGGGAGGTTGCCGGCGGCGTGCATGGCGCCAACCGCCTGGGAGGAAATGCACTCGCCGAGACGCAGGTCTTCGGGAGAAGGGCCGGTGCATCGGCGGGTAAAGAACCGGGCAGGGAACTCGATATCCCTGACGAGCAGATATCATCCGCTTTGGCGATGCTGGAAGGATTCCAGTCAGGGGAGGTCCTCCCCGATGTGGTCAAAACCCAGCTCCAGCAGGTCATGTGGAAAGGAGCGGGAATATTCCGAAACCGCCAGGCCCTGGAGGAGACGAAGGCTGTCCTGAACAGACTGGCACTCGCTCATATGAGGGCTGCCACGCCCGCGGAGTTTGCCGAGTGCACGTCGGTACGGAACATGATCGATACGGCAGGACTCATCGTATCTGCTGCCCTGCAGCGGGAGGAATCACGGGGAGCACATGTAAGGACTGATATCACCCAGGACTGGGATGCAGAACACTCGCCCTTCGGCCATACCGTCCTTACGAGGATCGGCATATCCATCGAAAGGAGGAGATCCTGATGGAGATGCAGGTGTATGTCTCCCGTTATAGCCCGGAGAGGGATGCAGCCCCGAGACTCGAATCCTGGAACGTCGAGGTTCATGAGGGAGCACGCATCCTGAACGTGCTTGAGGCGATTCACCGGAAGGATCCCAGTTTTGCATACCGCTCAAGCTGTCGTGCTGGCCAGTGCGGGAGTTGCGCGGTCAGGGCGGACGGGGAGCCTGTCCTGGCATGCACGGAGGAGGCAAAGCAGGGGATGGTTATCGAGCCTCTCGATCTTCCGGTGATCCGTGATCTCGTGGTGGATCTCATCCCCGGGATATCGAATATCCCGCGGATTGCAACCTGTGGTTGTGAAACACTCCCCTCCCCGGAGATTGTTGCAGGAATCAGGCCGCTCCGGGACTGTATCGAGTGCCTCTCCTGCGTCTCCATATGTCCTGCCATGAAAGTGACCGACTTCTTTGGTCCTACATCCATGCGTGCCCAGATGAGAATTGCCCTCGATCCGCGTGAACCGGGAAACCGTATCAGGGAGGCCATCTCCCAGGGCCTGTTTACCTGCACGAGCTGCAACCGCTGCTGGAGGGTCTGTCCCAAGAGCATCGAGACTCCGGGAAAGGCAATTGAGAAACTTCGTGAGATCGCAAACAGGGAGGGGCTGACCCTGCCTCGTCACCAGGAGGTGGCTGAACTGGTCCGGACGAGCGGACGCAGCGTGGAGGCAACGAAACCGACATTCCTGGAACAGGCGGATGAGATCATCGAACCGTACGGAGAGGTCAAACTCGAAGCAGGGTTCTTTTCAGGCTGCCTCTTCAATGCCCGTCTTCCGGAACGCGCGTTTGAACTGCTTGAAGTCATGCGTCACGCCGGCGTGCGGGTCATCATCCCGAAAGATCAGATCTGCTGTGGATCGCCCCTGATCAGGACCGGCCAGACCTCGTTTCTTGAGGAGATACAAAACCGGAACATCAGGGCATTCCAGGAAAGGGGAATCAAAACGGTCATGACGATGTGTGCCGGATGCGGTGCCACCCTGAAACATGACTACGATACCCCGTTCGAAGTGAAGGATATCACCGAGATCCTCACGATCACCGGTCTTCCCCCGATCCAGCCTCTCCCGGTAACAGCCACCTACCATGATCCCTGTCATCTGAAGAACGGCCAACAGATAACCCGGGAACCGAGGGAGATCCTCTCCTGGGCAGTGGAACGGTTTGTCGAGATGCCTGCCCAGTGCTGCGGATCCGGCGGAGGTGTCAAATCCGGTCTGCCTCAGGAGGCAGCAGCCCTTGGCGAACTGAGGAAGGAAGCCATACAGAAGTCCGGCGCTGACCTCGTCGTAACCATCTGCCCGTTCTGTGAATTACATATCCAGGATCATAGCGATAAGCCGGTGAAAAACCTCATGACCGTTCTCGTGGATGCCCTGAACAATACCAGAAAAGAACCGGAATGAAAGGGGATATACATTTTTTGCACGACTATCTCAGGGAATTCAGGCTTCCCCGGGAAGACGGGCAGGTTATCCTGACCTCAGATCTAAAGACCAGCTGCGACCTGCTGACGGTGGAAGGGAGGGAATATCCCCGGTATACCAACGAATTCTGGACTGCACGACAGAGACAGGCATCGAGACTGCACGAGATCTCCTACCGTGCCTGCTTCAAACCCCAGCTTCCCAGGTTTTTCATCAGTCTTCTTACCGATCCGGGTGACATCGTCTACGATCCGTTCACCGGGAGGGGAACAACCCCGATAGAAGCGGCATTAATGGGGAGAAATATCATCGCAAATGATATCAACCCCCTCTCCCGGATCCTCACCGAGGCAAGACTCTGTCCGCCTGATATAAGCGATATCAGGGCACGGCTGTATTCCCCCGAAGATCTCCCGGGAGAATGCGAGATTGATCTCTCGATGTTTTACCATCCAGATACGTTGAAGACGATCTGTTCTCTCCGTGCCTACCTTCATAAGCGGCAGACGGAAGGGACAACCGATGATACCGACAGGTGGATCCGGATGATAGCAACCAACCGTCTCACCGGCCATTCACCAGGTTTCTTCTCGGTATACACCCTCCCTCCGAACCAGGCAGTCACGCCGGATCGCCAGATAAAGATCAACCGGCAAAGAAACCAGGTTCCCCCCTACCGTGATGTGAGGGAGATTATCCTGAAGAAAACCCGGTCGCTTCTGCAGGATCTCGACCAGAAGCAGCAGGATAACCTGGCAGATGCTGCCAGGAATGCAGTGTTTTTAAGCCGTGATGCCAGGGATACCGGATGCATCAGTGATTCGTCGGTACAGCTGACCGTTACATCACCTCCGTTTCTTGATATCGTCCAGTATTCTACAGACAACTGGCTTCGCTGCTGGTTCAACCATATTGATGCGGAAGAGATCGCAAGAACAATCACCATGTCGCGCAGACTGGCAGACTGGGAGAAAATAATGGCTTCGGTCTTTTCTGAACTCTTCCGGATCACAAAACCCGGCGGCTTTGTCGCCTTTGAAGTAGGGGAGATCAGGAATGGATCCCTCCGGCTGGACGAGCACGTGATACCTCTCGGAACCAGGGCAGGTTTTACCTGTATTACTGTAGTCATCAACAGGCAGGATTTCACAAAAACCGCAAATATATGGGGAGTGGGAAACATGAAAACCGGGACAAATACGAACCGCATCGTCATTTTTACTAAAAAAGGGGGAGATTCAGGGGAATTACCCGTTCCCGCAGGGGGTATCATGCCTCATTGTATCACGGGTGTACCATCAGGTAATCAAACACAGAAAGCGCTGCTTTCGCCCCTTCACCACATGCAATAATGATCTGCTTCCCGGTGATGCTGGTGACATCGCCGGCAGCAAAGATTCCCGGAGCACTTGTCCTGCAGTTGATATCTATCTCAATCTCTTTCATATCGTTCAGTTTTAAAAGCCCTTCAACGCAGGATGTATTGGGTGTCCAGCCGATCTCCACGAATAAACCATCCAGTTTCAGGCTCTTCTTCTCGCCTGACTCATGGTGCGTTATGACGACACCCGAAAGATTGTTATCGCCGGTAAGTTCTGTAACTTCGAAACCGATATGGCTGGTGATATTTTTTATCTGGCTGCACTGATCCACGTACGTCGAGTCGCATTTTATCGAACTCCTGACGAACAGGTGAACTTCTTTCGCAATTTTACTCATTTCAAGGGCTGTGGTGAGCGCGGAATTCCCTCCCCCGACGATACCCACCACCTTATCCCGGAAGAGAGGCCCGTCACAGGTGGCACAGACTGAGAGACCTCTCCCGATGAACTCTTCCTCGCGGGGGATTCCCAGTTTCCGGGGCATTTTACCCTGGGCAAGAATGACCGTTTTAGCCTTGAACTGCTGATCTGATACGGTTTTTACCGTCCAGCCGCCTGATACCGGGAGGAGTGATACTATCTGATCAAATTCTATCCTGATATCCAGTTCCCTCACCTGCTCTTCAAATCTGGACATGAGGTCGTCACCGGTGATCATCCGGTAACCCATGTAATTCTCGATATTCCAACTCTCCAGTGCCTGACCTCCGATATCCCGGGTAATAACAAGTGATTTCAGGTTTTTTCTCACGCAATAGAGTGCGGCGGTAAGCCCCGCAGGTCCTGCCCCGGCGATTATCACGTCGTAAACATCGGGATTTTCCGGTGTTGCAAAGAGTTTTCGAAGCCGTTCGGAATCAAACCCGACGATAACCTCGTCACCTGCCACAATAACCGGGACTCCGTACTGACCTGAAAGTTCAACCATCTCCTGGGCGGCCTTCCGGTCCACCCCGACATCTATTGACCGGTACGGAACATTGTTCCTGTCAAGAAAGGCTTTTGCAAGACGGCAATAGGGACAGTTCTGCGTTGAATATACCGTTACTTCAGGCATAAGGGATAGTATGTACAGGAAATATAAAGCATCATGCAGGATTCCGGGATTATCACGGAATTCGTGCTAAATTCCATGAAACAGATTGTATGTGCTCACCTGGAAAAAATATCCCTGTTACTTTCATTACCCAGGATGAACAGATGCACCAAAAAAAAGGGATATCTGTTGATCAGTTCCTGCGTCCAAGAAGCAGCACTGCAAGCCCTGCTGCCAGCGGGGCGATGAGAAGCGGTGCCTGTGTCGGAACCGGGGTGGTATTCTCTTCAGACGGGAGTTCAGGTCCGGTACCGGTACCGGTCGGGAGCGGTGTCACGGAGGCATCAACTGATCCTTCTTTTCCGGGAACAAACGTCAGATCCAGGTGTTGAGACTCACCTGCATAGAGCTTGACCTTCTGGACTGACTGGTTTTCACCGATCCAGAAGGTGATGTACTCGCCTATCTGTTTTTCATCGCCGTTGACTACAAGACGGCGATCAAAAGTTCCGGATCCTCCATACGAACCGGGAGATGTTGTGGTAATGTTTCCTACTTCGGTCCCGTTGATCTTTGCAATAATGACGGTTCCGGTTTCTACGGGAGAATTATTCACGGTGGCATTTCCATAAAACTCATATGGCAGTGGCGGAATTGCATTCACACCTGCTACCAGTGCAATAACACACAGGAGGTATGCTCCTATCTTCCAGTACATCTTTAGTCTCCATTCAGAATGCGTTCTTAGTAAAATGGCTTGCTAAAAATATAGGGATATGTTTCAGACTGCCGGTTACCCCAGCTGGCCGGGTGAGACGAGGTAAATCCAGAATCCTTCTCCAGGGGCCAGCAGTGTCTGGGCACTGCTGCTTCCCTTTATAATACCCTCCCGGTACTGCTGGGAGGAACTGTCAAAGGGTACGCAGGTAGTCCATGAAGAGAGGGATGATAGCGCAGATTCAGCGGATTTTGGCAGGGTTCCACTTATCCCGGCAAGATTCCACCCTGCCGGGAGGGATCTTGGTGCCGGCATATCATGAACCGGTATGAAAA
>JAJRBL010000199.1 GCA_028679485.1 Methanospirillum sp.
TACGATCACCGAGGTTGAATGCTATTCATCAGGGTATGATCACTGCCGGTTTCTCATCGAAGTCAGAAATGAATAAAAGAGATGATCAAACCCGGTTATTCCGGGGACGGGAGTTCATTCAGGGATCCGTGCGTTGAGGATCTTATAGTACTTCACGTACACTGCCGGATGCTGTTTCATCTTCCTGAAAATCTTCTCGTTGACAGGATCGTTACAGGGCAGAAATGGTTCGTTCATCAGTTGGGAATCCCGGGGTAAAATAACAGATGATTCTCCGGATGACAGGCTGAAAACAACACACCGATCGTCGGTACACGGGCCGATAAGCGTTTGTACGGGTTCTCCATACATATCCTGGCGGTATCCAAGGACTTTATTGGGTCTTTTTTCCTGCATGATCAATAGATGTATATTACTATTAGTCCCGATCCTAGATACAATCATGGTTAACCAAATGCAATTATAGTGCTGAGCATACCCTTTTGAATGTCCGAAGTGAAACGGAGGTTATTCTTACGCGTGTACCTGAATCGCACTTCATAATATAAGGCACACGTTCAAAAAAGATGTGCCATTAACGAGATTATGCCATACTCAACCATGCCGGCGAAGTCAGGAAAACCGGTCCAGTACCTTTCCCGTGACCAGTGCATCAAACATCAGGTGGATCTCTTCCCTTGCACGGTCAAACCACTGAAGAAGTGAATCCCTGCTGTTCACCCCGGTCTCGCCGGAAACAGTACATATCAGTATTACCTGTTCCTCTTCTCTCCGGCACCAAACTTCCAGGATGGTATCCGGGATTACCGATTCCACGCTGAATGAAATCTCCGGGCCTGAACAGAGACGGCCGGCATAAACTCCGGGAACCCGGGGAATAACCGGTAACAGGTCTTCGGGATGCTCCCCGGAAAACAGGGGAATTGCATCGGTATACGTAAGGCAACAGGAATGGATCTCATCTTTTGCGACTGATGATATCACGTCGCGTATTCTTACCCTGATCGCCTGCCATCCGGGATAGGGAGAGGGAAACCGTATCTCTACCGGTTTTCCGGTTTTACCCGGAGAGAAACTGCAGACGACCTCCTCAACCGGCGATTTGGGGAAATTATGGGGCGATAGAGCCATGTACCTGTATATACTACCTGATTGATACAAGAGGTACATCCATCCGATCGCCCATCCGGATCTTGCCCCTGATCTCTCAATCCTCAAATACCAGCAGGAAAATACCTGTTATCATGGTCCGGATCATTAAAACCCCCCGGATTATACCGGCAGCCGGAACTCCACCCAAACAGATAGAGGAATATATCGGGAATGAAGTTTCACGGACCCCGGGGGTAAGCATAGCACGAATGGTAAGCCCGGCAGGATGGTCTGAACCTGAACAAAAGCCGGAGTTTGACGAATATACGCTCGTTATTAGGGGAACCCTCGAACTTGAAACAGACAGGGGACACTTCGTGGTCGCAGCAGGTCAGGCCTGTATCATTCCAAGAGGAACCGGCGTCCGCTACAGTACTCCTGAGGGCGCTGAATATATCGCAGTCTGTATCCCTGCCTTCTCTCCCGGACTCGTTCATCGCGGAGAGGCGGGAACCCGGGACCAGGACAGGGATGTATCTCCACAACAGGCAGGATATACGATCAGATCCTGCGGTTCCGGTGAACTGGACGATATCCGTGATATCTGGACTCTGCTCAGGGATCACATCGCTGCCTGTTCGGAACATTTCTCCGGCCGGATCAAGGAACGTGAGTTTGAAGAGCGGAAACAGGATATCCTCCGGAGAAACGCCGGCCGGGTGATCAGAACATTCATCGCTTCCCGCAGGGATTCGTCTGAAGATGTCGGTTATTGTATCTGCTCTGCTGCCCGAAGATCATATGGAGAGATAGAATCGATATTTGTCAGGGAAGAGTACCGGAACCAGGGGATCGGAACCGACCTTATGAACCATGCCATCTCATGGATTACTGAAATGGACATAACAGACCTCCATGTCCATGTCACGGTAGGGAATGAAACAACCCTTCCGTTCTACAAAAAATTTGGCTTGTATCCGAGACAATATCTCCTCTCAAAACCTGATGAACCATGACAGACACCGCACTTCTCCTTATCGACATCCAGAACGATTATTTCCCGGGTGGAGCAATGGAATGCAGGGATAGTCTTTCAGCCGGGAAAAATGCCGAAAATATCCTGGCATTTGCACGGAAGAATGAGATTCTCCCCATACACATCAGGCATATATCAACACGGCCCGGTGCATCCTTTTTTCTCCCGGGAACGCTGGGATCCGAGATCTCCCCGCTGGTATCCCCAGGGGAACAGGAAGAGGTAATCGTCAAGCATTTCCCGAACAGTTTCAGGAATACGGATTTATCCGCGATTCTGCAGGAGTCCGGGATTACTACCCTGGTAATTGCGGGAATGATGACACATATGTGCATCGATGCAACAACCAGGGCTGCTGCAGATCTCGGGTATCGCTGTATCCTGGTGCACGATGCCTGTGCCACGCGAGACCAGGTCTTTCTCGAAGAGACCATTCCTGCCAGAATGGTACATGCATCCTTCATCGCCGCACTCTCCGGGATGTATGCGAAAATCGTCCCGACCGAAGAGATGATCACGGGTATCGACGGCTTAATTCACAAATAACCCTAAAGGAATGAAAAAAGATGAATGAAACCCTGCTGATACTCTCTATCTGCATCAATATCGTGGTCCTGGTCCTGTACGGGATCGATAAATTCAGGGCGGTATGTAAAGCATGGAGAATTCCGGAACGTGTTCTCCTCGTAGCAGCCATATTCGGTCCTTTCGGAGCATACCTGGCGATGCGATTATTCCGCCATAAAATAAGGAACACCCGGTTTTCAATCCTTGTCCCGCTCTTTATCGTGCTCCACGTGGTACTGTATCTCCTGCTCTCCATGGATTCAGGTAACATGCCGGGATGATCTCCGGTGACCTGCTGAAGTATCATATCCCATGTCATCAGATATATGTCCCAGGCATCAGCATCCGAAAAACCATGAAGATAAAGATATCTGCAATCTGGAAAAACCCGTTTTTCTTCATTTCAATGAGTATATTATCGATCA
>JAJRBL010000200.1 GCA_028679485.1 Methanospirillum sp.
GAGTTCTTCATGACAATCTTCCTCTGACTCCTCCCGGCATAAGGGAAACCCCGGGGTTATCATCGCCTGTTTTTTTAAAAAAGAAAAAGATACTGATGCTGATGTTACAATTACTGATGAGGGTATGATATGTCTCCCGAAACCTTCCTTTTGTTTACTGATGCAGCCCGGGAACTTGTAAGGCAGTACTCGCTTCGTACAAGCGGAAAAATTCGCCCGGAATTTCCCATAATTCCAGTTACCTGCAGATTATATGCAACTGTTGGATCCTGTACCCGCGTATCGTCACTGTTTGACGCCAACGAATCCTTTCCCGGTATTATCCTTTCACATCTGGAAGACCGGGACGGGATCGTGCCTGGTACAGAGAACATGGTTTTTACCGTCCGGGCTTCCCAGCAGGTGACCAGTTCTGATCTCATTCCCGGCATGAAGGCACGGATAACCATCCTTGTTACCATACAGCCTCCGGGTACGAAATCAGGGATTGAATGGCCCATCCCGTACTGGCATGACGGTACTGAGATGTTCCTGGGGTTCAGGGATGTCATAACCTGTGAAAAAGTATCATGACAGGGTTTGCCTGAGAGATCCGGATTGTTTTTTTTCTGGTCATGCCAACACATATCGATGAATATTCTCCTTGCAGAGTATACTGTCCATCATGATCCCGCCCTTGCACCTGAGGGCCGGGCGATGTTGCAGGTTCTTGCAGACAGTTTTGCCAGGATTGGATGCACGGTTCATACCCCTCATCCAGGAAAGGATTTTGGAGAGGAGATGGTCCGTCTTGCATCTTTATGTGACGAAGGGCTGGTAATTGCCCCTGACAGCCTTCTTGCACGTTATACCAAGATGGTCGAGGATCATACCCGCAATATCGGGTGTAACTCCTTTTCCGTGGCAGTCTGTGCAAATAAAAAAAGAGCCGGGATGATTTTGCAGTCACATGGTATCGCTGTTCCCGCTGAAATAACAGAAGGGAAAAGGATTCTCAAGCAGATCACCGGATGCGGGGCACAACATATGCGATATCTGGATCAGGATCCCTTAGAAGGTGAATTCGGCCAGGAGTACATCGAGGGAGAGCATCTCTCTCTCAGTCTTGTCGGATCACGGGTTGTCGGGGAGACCTGTCTCTACTATTCCGGTACAAAACCCCTTTTTCTTGCGATTAACCGCCAGGATATACGGTTTAATCCTGACGGGTCAGTTTCGTACCATGGAGGCGAAACACCGGTACACCATTCCAGGGAGCAGGAGATCTATGATATCGGTGCTAAAGCCCTGAATGTGCTTGGATGCCAGGGATATGTCGGTGTAGATATGGTGGTAACCGCTGACCGGATCTATGTCGTGGATGTAAACCCACGCATGACAACGAGCATCGTTGGCATAGCCAGGTGTATGAAGGAAGAACTGGCCCGGGTGATCCTTGATGCCTCGTATGGAAAAGCCCCTGAATCAGTTCATCTGGCCGGACACGCGAGTTTCTCATCGGATGGTACGGTAACCTATGCTGGGAATTGATATCGGCGGGGCTAACCTGAAGGTGGTCGATGAAGGCGGGGCACATATTCATTACTGTCCGCTCTGGAAAGAGGCACCGATCAGGGAGATTCTTAAGATGTATTCCGCTGACCGGGACGCGGCGGTGGTAATGAGCGGCGAACTTGCCGATTGTTTCTCTTCGAAATATGAGGGAATCGGTTATATCGTCTCTGCAGTAAGGGATATCTTTCCAAAAGCACAGTTTTACGGGATTGATGGGGTGTTTCACCAGGAAGCAGTTCCCGAACTGGCAGCCGCGAACTGGCTGGTGATGGCAGATGTCCTGAGAGGCCGGTATCCGGATGCTCTCCTGGTGGATATGGGAAGTACGACCACGGATATTATTCCTCTGAATGCCTTTGGGGAGATGAAGGGACAGACCGATTATTCACGTCTGGGCAGCGATCTGTTGCTCTATTACGGCCTTCTCAGGACCCCGGTATCCTCCCTCCTCCGGGAGGTTATGCTGGATGCCGGATCGGTCAGGGTAAGTTCGGAATATTTTGCCTGTGCAGGTGATGCCCACCTGGTTGCAGGAGTTATTACCCCTGATGAGTATACTACCGCAACTCCGGACAATACCGGTCCTTCACGGGAAGAATGTCTCCGGAGACTTGCCAGGGTGGTGTGTGCCGATCTTTCAGAGATCGGAACAAGCCAGGCTGAAAAGATAGCCCGGCAGTACATTGCAGAGGAGACTGGGGAGATCTCCCGGGCAGTCAGGAAGGTACAATCTGAATATTGCTGTCCCGGAATCTTAACTGCAGGGATCGGGTCGCGCTTTCTCCGTCAGCTGGTAGGAGGAGAGGATTTGCGAGTCCTGATGGGCGATCTCTCCGACGCCATGCCTGCATGGGCTGTCCGGGAGGCGGCATTACGAACCGCCTGATCCTTTCCCTGCTCCTTTTTGCGGGTTCCCTCGGAGTCTCAGTTCTGCTCTTTATGGCAGGATTTCCGTTCTTTTTTCTGTTCCTGTTCATTCCGTTGATCCCTTTGTTCGGACAGAACAGGTATATAAAAAGGTGCCCTGCATGTGGCTGGAAAACGACCAGTAATGAGTTATTCTGTCCGTATGACGGAATATCCCTTGAAAAGCAGGAAAAATAATCCTGCTCCCGTATCTTATCCCACGTCAAGGGATAACTGTCCGTACCTGACCGGGGGAACCACCATGGTTCCCGTCGGGATCCCAAAAATCCCGGGATCGGCAAGTGTTATCTGGTATTTTTCGTTCCTGTCAGTCTTTTTCGACCTTTTCCCGTTATCGGAGATGGAGAGGAACCTATCCGCACAGGATCCGAGTTCCATGATAACTGAATCGGTATAGGATGCAAGAAGGATTACCGGTGAATTCTGTCTGGCACGGGTCTTGCATTCATCGGCAAAGATGGAAAGATGATCTTCATACTCCTCGAACAGGACTGGGGAATACTCTATCAGGATAAGGCCTGATGATTCTTTTCGAATCACTCCGATTAGTCCGCTCATTCCTTCAAC
>JAJRBL010000201.1 GCA_028679485.1 Methanospirillum sp.
CAGAATGCTGGAGAATAATATCCGGTTTCAATTATAGTGCTAAGCATAACGTTTTAGAATGACCGAAGTGAAACGGAGGTTATTCTAAAGCGTACACTTGAATCGCACTTCATAGTATAAGGCACACTTTCAAAAAAGGTGTGCCATTAACTATATTCTCATGCATTCAGCAGAAAGAAAGTCGTCCTTGATAAAAATCGTCTCTCCAAACATCTATCTTCTCAAGAACCAAGGGAAGAGTCTGGGTAGACGATGAAGGACACCACCGGCAGAAATAAAGAAGAAGAGGAACGATTCCGTCAGTCCCTGTTTACCCGTTGGACTGCAGGGCTCTCACCGGTTGATCAACGGATCAGTATCTTCTCCCATATCAGGGATATCCCCTATGCAATCGTCTCCGAGTGGCGGAATACCGATGATATCATCAGGCTCATGGTCACCGAAGACCGGGGATGGTGCGGCCCGAAACACCAGCTCCTGATCTGGATGTTTGGCCGGCTGGGGATCAGGATACAACCGCATTACATTCCGTTCAGGTGGCAGGATCAGCAGGTAAGGTACCCGGCCACGCTGAGAGCGATCGTACCCTTCCTGCCGGAAAGCACTCATCTCTGCTGCAAGGCATACCTTGAGCAGACCTGGCAGCTTCTCGATGCTACCTGGGATCCTCCCCTCGTCCGTGTGGGTTTTCCCATAAACGATCCCTGGGACG
This sequence comes from Methanospirillum sp., assembly GCA_028679485.1. Lineage (GTDB taxonomy): Archaea > Halobacteriota > Methanomicrobia > Methanomicrobiales > Methanospirillaceae > Methanospirillum. Next base: position 713 of record JAJRBL010000201.1, read on the forward strand.
GTGTCTCGGGGACGATACCGGCGGTGACCGTGACAGATCCGGATGAACGAAGGCAAAACATTACTCCTCTCAGGGTATCCGCAGGGAACCGTGCAGAGTTCGTACCGCTGCTGAACCGGTGGATGGAGGAGGTACGATCCCGGAAGAAAGAATGATACCGGCAACCCGGGTGGCATCATGCAGAATGTCAGGAAGATACCGGGTTGATGTTATATGAGAGAGGGATTATGGAACGAAAGGGTTTCAATAATCATTATCAGATCCCTGACCTGATAGTATCAAGAGATATGCTCCGGAATTTTCAATCGCCATGACGCCAGACCACGTGAACCACTCCATTCCTGGTGAAAGGTATCCGGTCAACCCGTTTGACCTTTCGACAGATCTCTTCTGCACATTCTCCAGCCAGGTCATACACCTCGTAATGCACCTGGATGGTCATGTACGGTACGACCTCCTGGAGAGGGCAGTAGAGAGGGCATCCCTGTTGGAACCGATTACCCGGTGCAGGATAATCCGGGAAGAGGATACTCTCTTCTGGCAGGAGCTCCCGGCATGTTCCCGTACCGATCACGTTCTCCGGTTATCTTCGCGAGGACAGGAGGATCTCCTGTACCAGGCCCTTTGTTATCCTCTCGATCCGTACCGGGGAGAACTGTTCCAGGTCATCCTGATAGAAGATGGTGTAAACGGGGATGTACTCGTCATTAATGCCCACCATATCGTGATGGACGGACGAGGACTCCGGGACTTTACCGGACTGGTGATGAAGTGCTATGCAGAGTTTCAGTCCGGAACGCTGACTGAAATACCGCAATCCGCGATCTGGTCAAGACAGTTGCCCCGGGTTTCGAGCCTTCGTCGGGATGAAAGAGAGACGACTCAGGAGACTCCCACCGGCTGGTGTTCTCCCCTTTCTGTCCCGTTGCAGTCCTCTCATGCCGATACCTTTCGGTATTCTCTTCTGTTCCTCAACCAGAGCCGGACAGCGGTTATCGGTGATACCCGGAGAGAATGGGGCATAACCGTGAACGATCTCATGATAGCAGTTCTTGCCAGGGCGATAGCCCATATCATCCCGGTGAAGTCGGAGGTGACCGTCCCGCTGTATATCACCATCGATCTCCGGAGATACCTCCCGGTAATTCCCGAACGATCCCTGGTCAACTTCTCGACCTCGTTTGAAGTCAAAATACCCCTGATTCCAGATGAATCTCTCGAAGATACCGGGAAAAGGGTTCATCTCCTGATGAACCGGATAAAATCCGGGAGCCCGGGACTTGATGAAGCGGTTGAAGCAGAAAAGCTTGCAGAATCAGGGTACACGGCTGCCAGGGATCTCATGGTTACCGCCTGGAAGAATATGCAGGATGCCGGATGTAAAACGACCCTGTTCTCGAACACGGGTATCATCAGCCGTGATCAGATGAGTCCCGGTATCCTTTCTGTGCGGAATGCCTATCTTCTACCCGGTTTTTTTCAGCCGCCCGGTTTCTTCTTCCTCCTCTCCACCTTCGGGGAGATCATGACGTTATCTGCATCCTATGCCATTCCGGCCTATGATCCGGAGATGGTGGACCGGATGCTGAGGTATATAGATTCGATCATTCCGGGGACGGGAGCGTATCCGGGAGAGTATCGGGTGATCCGTAAAGAAACATAAGTGGCATTCACCGCTGCCAGATTGTCGTGCAAAGTAACATGTTTCGAAATAATCGAAGTGAAACAGAGAGTATTTTAAGACATACAATCAATAAGCGCTTCATAGTAGTAAGCAACAGGTGTGTCTTCGCCGAGTACCCCTCTACCCTGCCTTTGCAAACGTGGTCTCCGCGAAGAGCGGTCTTGTGAACTTCAACTCTGGCAAGGTGTCTGCCAAAGGAGAAGTTCGGGAGATATCATCCTCGAACACCACACCGGCCAGACTCGGGTACCAGGTAGCCGTGACCACGAAGAACGGAGAGTATGCCATCAGGAGGGTGAAGACTGAGTTTTCCGGGGATATCATGGAGGCAAGGCTCTCGAACCGGTCAATATCCAACTGGAACAAGACCGCAGCCACAAATTCGTGGAGGGACAGGACAACCGTTACCGGTGAGATCCGGGAAATGCAGAAGCTGTCGGATACGAGTCGGGAATGAGGGTGTGATGGCGGGAGATACCTCTCAGCCCCATCTATCCACAGGATTGCAGGGGAGGATACCATCAGGAACGGGAAAACGGTGGGAATATCTCGCCTGTGAAGTGACGTACGCTCCGCATGACGGATATCGTCGTTGTTATTTATCCGGATGTATATACGGAAAGATCGACCTCGAACGTCATTTTCACCGGATATCAGTAGAAAGAGGAAGACGTTCATAGTCTGACGAAACTATATTCAGATCTTATTCTCATC
>JAJRBL010000202.1 GCA_028679485.1 Methanospirillum sp.
AATTTCCTCTCTATTTACCAGGATGTCACCATGGAACGACATGAAATTGAGATTATCCAGCAAAACGAGATTCGTTCCAAAAAGATCTATACCTATCTCGAACAGGAAATTGAGAGGGCAGCACAGGTTTACAAACAAGCCGCGGAAGGAGATCTTACAAAAAGGTTTGATTTCACTCAGCCGGATGAAGATACTCAGGCCGTCTATAACCAGTTGAAAAAGATGAAAGACTCGATTCTCGGGATCATCAGGAACCTCCAGGCAAGCATCGGTGATGTGAACAACCGGATGCAGGACCTGACATCGACAGCTCAGAATACCTCCCGTAGTATCGAAGAGGCGTCAAAAGGTGTCCAGCAGATCGCCATCAATACCTCGAAAGTCAGTGACAACAGTACCAAGGTTTCAGAGGGGTTTGATCAGATCACCAAGGCTATGCAGGACATGAGTGCCGCTGTAGAAGAGATCACTTCCAGCATGGAATCAGTCTCCGCTCTTTCAAAGGAGACAGACGATCTTGCCCTCAAGGGAGCCGACATTGCGGGAAATGCTGAGAAGAGCATGGGTGAAATTTCGACAACTTCGGCAAAAGTCCACGAGATTGTCATCGATGTGGAAAAACAGATGGGGGAGATCACGAAGATCGTTGGCATCATCCGGGATCTCGCCAACCAGACCAACCTCCTGGCCCTGAATGCGGCCATCGAAGCCGCCCGGGCCGGCGAGGCGGGCCGGGGATTTGCGGTTGTGGCAACGGAAGTGAAATCGCTTGCCCAGGAATCACGGAATTCTGCGGAACGCATTGAAGAGATGATCGCCACCCTGAAGAACAGCACGCAGCATGCTGCGAGTGCCATGGGCGAGAGCAGGGTCGTTGTCGAGAAGGGCGAGAAGATGGTCACAGAGACCGTCCAGTCCTTCAAGAAGATCGCCCAGGCCATAGATAAGGTGGCAAAGAGTGCATCAGAAGTTGCGGCGGCAACCGAAGAACAGGCAGCCACGACTGAAGAAGTGACGGCAAATATCAACGAGCTGGGCAGCTTTGTTGAGAGGACGACAAAAGAAGCTACTGACGCTGCTGCTGCAACAGAGGAATCCTCCGCGGCCCTGGACGAGATCACCCGCATGGTCCAGCATGTCGAGGAAATAGCGAACGAGGCAACAGCCGCGAACAAAAAATTCAAGATCGCGTAACACGGGGGTCTGTTATGGCGACGAAATCAGAAAAAGAAACTACTGCGAAAGTCCGGCATACAACCCCGGCCCGACAGGAGAACCGGGCGGGCACAATCCAGGTAGTGATATTTGCTCTCGGAGAAGAACAGTTTGCTATCGATCTTTTCGATGTGAAAGAGGTTGTTGAATATACCACGATCACCAAGCTCCCCAATGTGCCTGCCTACATCCGGGGCATCATCGATCTCCGTGGCGAGATCACTACCATCATCGATCTTAAACACCGGCTTAACATAATCGCGGACAATACCGTGGCAATGGATACGTCCCGGATCATCGTGCTCGACGATAATATCACCCGTTCAAAGATCGGGATTCTTGTGGACGATGTTACCTCGGTATCAACATTTGAAGACGGGCAGGTCGATTATACCTCCGCTTCCGTAAGTAAGGAGGATACCGCAATCATTGGTATCATCAAGAAAAACGTGAAGATCAAGGACCGGGACACAAATGAGCTGATCATCTGGATCGATGTCAAACAATTGCTCAACGATATTGACGCTGCATTATAATGCGATCGGTCGACCTCATTTTTTTCCAAAAAAACCTGTATTAAAGGACATGGCCTGATTTACGTGATACCCCATGACAAAATTCTCTGTATTGTATGTAGATGACGAACCTGCGATGCTGGCACTGACCCGCATTTATCTTGAACGTTCCGGATTATTATCACTCACCACCATCGATTCTGTGAAAAATGCCCTGGACATATTAAAAACGCATTCGTTTGATGCGATTGTTTCTGACTACCAGATGCCGGATATGGATGGCATCGAATTTCTGAAAATTGTCCGGGAACGGTATGATGGCATCCCGTTTATCCTGTTTACCGGAAAAGGACGGGAGGAAGTAGTGGTCGAGGCCCTAAACTCCGGTGCGGACTCCTATCTCCAGAAAGGCGGAAATCCCGGTGCGCAGTTTACTGAACTGGAACACAAGATCAAGAGTAATGTTGAACGCCGCAGGAATCAGCAGGCACTGTGTGAATCGGAGAAAAAATACCGTCAGCTGGTGGAGAATGCACAGGAGAGCATATTCATTATCCAGGACGAAAAAGTCACTTTTTATAACCCGAAATTTTCCGATTTTATTACAGCCAGCGGATTTACCTCTGAAGAAGTATTATCGCAGTCATTTTTCAACCTTATTCACCCGGAAGATCAGCCCGTACTGCGCGAACGGTACCAGAAGAGGATTGATCAGGACATGAGATTTCCACGGTACCCGTTCAGAGTGATAAACCGCAGGGGAACGATCCGCTGGTGGGAAGCCGATGCGATCAGGATTATCTGGAATAACCATCCTGCGACCCTGAATTTTTCCCGGGAGGTCACAGAAGAATATCATCTGCGGGAACGAGTGAAGGAAAGTGAGTACCGGTACAGGGAACTTGTGGAATCGCTGCCGAAAACCGTGGTCGAACTTGATGAACGGTTTAACGTGGTCTTCATGAACCGTGCAGGGCGGGAAAAATTCAGGTATACCTGTGCAACAAATACTACGCCGTTATCAGCGCTGGATCTGGTACACCCGGATGAGCGATCTCATATCAACGACCTGTACATGCAGGCCCTCCAGGGGAATTTTCCACCTGCTCATGAAGTGACCGCCCGGAAAAGTGATGGGAGCATGTTCCCAATGGTTGTTTATATCACACCGATTCACCGGAATAAATCAATTAGTGGATTCCGGCTGGTCTGTATCGATATATCCGAAGCAAAACAGTTGAGGGACAAACTGGAGCAGACCAATACCAAGCTGAACCTGATGTGTAAAATTACCTGGCATGATCTCACCAATAAAATGACCGCACTCCGGTGGTATCTTGAACTGCTGAAGATGCTGACGACTGATGAGAAGGCCTCTGATTATTTGCAGAAAAGCAGTAATATTGCAGGTATTCTCCAGGATCAGATAAATTTTACCAGAACGTACCAGGATATCGGAATACATGAACCTGAATGGCAGGAGGTAAATGAAATTATTGAACGGTCCCGCAAGACACTTTTCCTTGAGAAGATAGAACTTTCAGTAGATATCCGGAATGTTGAGATCTTTGCCGATCTTCTTCTGGCAAAAGTCTTTTACAATCTTTTTGACAACTCGCTGCATCACGGGGAGCACGTGACTGCAATAACTATCTCTTGCAAAAAAAACAATCAGGATCTCATTATTACGTATGAGGACAACGGAATTGGGATCTCTACCGAAGATAAACCCCACCTGTTTACCTGCGGTTATGGAAAGCATACAGGACTGGGTTTATTCCTGATCCGGGAGATCCTCAATATCACCGGCATATCGATTGCAGAGAAGGGTGAGCCCGGTAACGGGGTTCGGTTTGAGATCGTTGTCCCGCAGGGAAAGTACCGGATTGCATCAGTCAAATCACAATCAGTTGATGGAAAAGCAATTTCGTAGATTTTTATCCATTCTTTTTATAGGGGAGGGCCTGGAACCTCCATCGCTTTAAAAAAACTACTTTTAATAAATTATATATAGTCAACCTACACACGTTGACATATGCTTCTGCCCATGGACGAAAAACAGTTCGCGTTCTGGAAGAT
>JAJRBL010000203.1 GCA_028679485.1 Methanospirillum sp.
CAAACGCCTCCATACATTCGGCAAGTACCCGGCCGGAGGTCCATACATGCATACGTTCTTCCCCTTTTCCCCACCTGACATACTGTTCGAGATGGATGGATCGGGCTGCTTCACGGAGGACTGACATATTTACCATGTCCATCTTCAGGAGTGAGACTGACCCTTTGTCGTGTTCCCCGCCCCGGACAAGACGGGTGAGGATGACAAGTTCGATTACTGCATCACCAAGCGTGGCCAGGGCATCAAGGTGGGAGTCATGAGAGAGTCCCTGTTCTTTACTGTATGCGAGACGGGTAAGAGCACGCAGAAGGAGTTTTTTATCTGAAAAATGGTACCCGGTAACCTGTTCCAACTGGCCTGGATCCAGGTTCAGGGTTAAACCCGTCATCTTCTGCCTGGCACCAGTATCTCGCAGACAGATCGGGCAGCCTGCTTTGCCCCACCCATCGCAAGGATAACGGTTGCAGCCCCGGTGGTTACATCACCTGCGGCAAAGATCTTCGGATGGGATGTCCTGCCGTCTTCCCCGGTGACAACATTCCCGGCCCTGCCCAGTTCGACACCATGCAGTTCCCGCACCAGGACCGGGTTAGGGCCCTGACCGATAGCCTGGATGACCACGTCACCGTCGATCGTGAAAGTATCTCCGTCAACCGGTTCGGGAACCGGTCTCCCGCTTCCGTCGAGTTGGCACATCTGCATCCGTATGCATTCCACCCCGGTGACTGCCTGTTCACCGAGGATCCTGGCCGGGTTCGCACAGGTAATAAACTCCACCCCCTCCTCTTTTGCATGACAGGTTTCTGCTGCACGAGCAGGGAGATCCTCTTCGCGTCTCCGGTAAACGAGCGTCACTTTCGCCCCCATCCGTCGTGCAGTTCTTGCTGCATCCATGGCAACATTTCCCCCACCGACAACGATCACCCTGCTCATCCTGGCAACCGGGGTGTCGAATACCGGGAACCGGTCTGCGTGCATGAGATTGATCCTGGTCAGGAACTCGTTTGCCGAGTACACCCCGTTCAGGTTTTCTCCCGGGATTCCCATGAAATAAGGCAGACCTGCACCGGTTGCAAGAAGAACCGCGTCATATTCCAGGAGTTCAGATACCGGAACACTCTTTCCGGCGAAATGGTTGAGACGGAGTTCAACTCCCATGTCAAGGATAAGATCAATTTCAGCCTTTACCACGTCTTTCGGGAGACGGAATGAGGGGATTCCATAGGTGAGAACCCCTCCGGGGAGATGGAGGGATTCGAACATCACCACGTGGTGCCCTTCTTTTGCGAGTTCCCCGGCTGCAACAATACCGGCAGGGCCTGAACCGATGACCGCTACCCTTCTGCCGGAATCCAGTTTTCGTATGGGGGAAGTAAGGCCAGTCTTCCGCTCGTGGTCGGCGGCAAACCGTTCGAGTTGCCCTATCCTGATCGGCTTCTCCTTCTTCCCGAGTATGCAGAGTTCTTCACACTGGGTCTCCTGGGGACATACTCTCCCGCATATGGCAGGAAGGAGGTTCTGGGTGCGGATGCTTGCTGCTGCTTTGCCGAACTCTCCCCCTGCTATGCATGAAATGAAAGCCGGAATATCGATATTGACCGGGCAGCCATCTACACATCCCGGTTTTTTGCACTGCAGACACCGGGCAGCCTCTTCCCTGGCTTCTTCAGGTGTCATCCCGGTATCAACCTCCTCAAAATCCTTTATCCTGGCATCTGCAGGACGATCTCCCATTACCGGTCACCTCCGCAGGTACAACGGTGTTCCTGCCATCGGGCGAGGGCTTCCTTCTCCTGGTCCATGTAATACCGCTGGCGTTGCATGAGCATATCGAAATCAACCTGATGTGCATCGAACTCCGGCCCGTCGACGCAGGCAAATTTTGTCTTTCCTGCAACAACACACCGGCAGGATGCGCACATCCCCGTACCGTCGACCATGATCGGGTTGAGGGAGACAAAGGTCTTGATCCCTTTTTCTCTCGTGACACCGGAGGTTACCTTCATCATGATGGTCGGACCGATGATCCAGACCGCATGGACATTCTGTTCCTGTATGAGTTTCTTCAGGATATCTGCAGCAAACCCGTGGTGACCCTTGGAACCGTCATCTGTGGCGATATGGAGTTCATCACAGATCTCCGCCATCTCATCCTCGAGGATCAGATAATCGGCATTTCTTGCCCCGAGAACCCCGATAACCTTGTTGCCTGCCCCTTTTAAGGCCTTGGCAATGCAGGGCGTCGATGCGATGCCGACTCCGCCGCCGACCAGAACGCAGGTACCATACTGCTTAATCTCGCTGGGTTGCCCGAGAGGCCCGGCGATATCTGCTATTGATCCCCCTGAAGGGATGGCTGCAAGGGCATGCGTGGTCTTTCCCACCGTCATAAAGATTATCCTGACCGAATCGTCCCTTGCCCGGGAGATGGTGAGGGGAATCCTCTCCCCGTTCTCATCGGTCCTGACGATGACAAACTGCCCGGCCTTTGCATTCCTTGCGACATGGGGGGCGTGAACCCATATCTCGTGGACATTATCTGATAATTTGACTGATTGTTCTATTTGATACACCAGATATCACATCCGGATAGCCTATTCATGCCCTTATTTATTGGCTATTCAGCTTCTTTACTTTACGCACCCTGACGGCAACCCCGCGGGAGGATCGTATCATCTCGTCTGCACCCATGGCAGCCCTGCCGGTGGCCATGGCCTGATCCCCTATCACGAGAACCTCGTCTCCGGGTCTGATCGCCGGGTCTGCATCGACGACGCCGGGTGCGAGAATATCTCCCTGGGGGACAAAATTATCGATATACACCCGGTACCCGGTCTCGATAAGTGACCATCCCTCGAATGTCGGCCTTATTGTCCCCTGTTTTGGATCAAGGGAGAAGAGGAGGTTTCTTCCCCGTTTTACCACCTGCTCGGGGTAGGATCCCTTCACTTCCAGATTCATGGCCCTGAGATCGTACCCGAACTGGAACGATACCATTCCCCTGACAAGGTGGGACTTTACCTTCTTCTCGCCGGAAAGCGCTTCTGAGAGGGAAGCCAGGGAGGCAGGATCAAGGGGCCGTTCGTTCGTGCAGGTGCATTCCAGTTCGAATCCTGCCTCGCTGGCAGCCTCCTCGGCGATAATCCGGGCATCCCCGTCCAGATGGGCGATTACGCGACGGTAGGGATGGCTGGTGAAGTAGTTCACGAGGGTTCTGGTGATCTGGTACCGTTCCTCGTGGTCCCAGTACCCGGTAACCGGGACGTCGTAGGACGATGCCGGGTAGGCAAGTTCGATATCGCGTGGAACCAGGCCCAGA
>JAJRBL010000204.1 GCA_028679485.1 Methanospirillum sp.
ACCCTCTCGTCGATCAGATCGTCGAGAGCTTCCCTCTCCATCGTCTCGATCGGTTCGTTAAACATCTGCCCGGCTTCCATGATACACATCCGAATAATCTTTCAGAGAGACGCCATCCCATTCGGCGGCCTTATCGATACAGGTACACAGATCGTATATCAATCCTTCGGCACTATACCACGGTGAACGGCATTCACCCTCATCCCGGGTCCGGGGAAGATAGAGATCGGTTAAGAATTCATTATATCCCTGATTTAAATTACCTGAACTGGTATTCAAAGAGAATTTCTAGGGAGAGGATCCTTTCCTGACTATCATCCTGGGATCTGATAATACCGCTCCGGCATCGATCAGTATGAGAGCGTCAGGAAAAACCCCGGATAGAAACTCTCTCCCGATACCCTGGACAGACAGAGGGGGAGATGCTATCTGGGACAGGTTACAGGTTTTCACTCCGTTTACCTGTTCAGCAAGAATTGCAAACTCCATTGAGTTATCAGATAGCACGATGATTTTATTATAATCAGAGAGACCTTTTCTGGGCAGATGGAAAAATACCCGGAGATCGGTTACCGCGATGACTCTTCCTCTCATACTGACGATACCCAGAATGAAATCAGGAGTCCCGGGCAGAACCGCCAGACTGCGGAGTAATGAAACCTCCCTGACATACTGCATCGCCACAGCATATCGTTCTCCATTCAAAAGAAATTCGAGGAGATGGATCTCTTTCCCTTCATTTTCAGGTGATGTTTCAGGGGCTGCCAGGCTCCTGGCACGTTCTGCGAGGATCCTCTCTTCCAGTTCCGGTGTCATCCCATCAGTTTCAATCATGGTCTGGAGCGGGTGCTCTTTATCCCTGGTATTCATCGGGTACTCCTGAGGATCATCTGTATCATCACCTTCATCTTTCCTGCAGGTATCCCTTCTGTCTCCTCAACGATGGTATCGTCGGAGAGGAAACTGAGAGCTTCCACAGCAAGGGTATAATGATGTCGTGCTTCATCTTTTTTTCCAATTTTGGCATAGATACCGGCAATTGCAAGATGTCCGGGGATATACCCGGGATCTGCATACAGGGACTGTCTGAACGACTGGATGGCATCCTCGTTCCGTTGCTGTTCCTCAAATATCGCTCCTTTGAGCAGATATGCACGGGGATTGAGCGGCTCTTCTGCTATCATCCGATCACTCCATCCAAGGGCACGGGAATATTCTCCCTTGCCTGCATATGTACGGAGCAGTTCTTCAATCTGCCGGGAAAATATGGAACCCTGGATATTTTCGCGGGTATGCAGTTGCTCCAGAAGATATCTGCCTGCATCATCAGGTCTGTCCTGGGAAAGCAGTACTTCGAACTGGTTCTCCTCTGTCACCAGTTCAGGCCCGGGGGAGGGAGACTCCTCCTCATCCGAATATGAACCGGAAATGCCAGAAACCGGGGAGAAATTTTGCCCGGGAGGTATGTACTCATCATCAGGTGATTCAGGGCCTGGCTGTTCATCTGCCGGTTCTGAATACGGGAGGGAGTTTCTGCCGGGAAGAGGGTCGGTATGAATATCCCCTTTTACATGGAGAAACACGGTTCCGTGCTGTTCCATCCGGATTCCGGGATGGGAAACAATACTGATCTCCTGGGGGGAGACGAAAAGGAATCCTCCGGGTATCAGTGATTTTACAAGGCTTGCAACCACCTTCTCCGCATTTTCTGAAGAAAAATACATCAATACATTCCGGCAGAGGATCAGATCAAGGGAGACAGGATATGCAAAATCACAAAACATGGTATCCCCGACAAGATTGAGTCTCTTAAATTTTACCATATTTTTGATTTTGAGATCAATTTTTACCCGGTTATCTGCAACTGGAACGAAGTACCTGCTCACTGGAACAATCGGTTCTTCGCGGAATGACCAGCGGGAATATTCACCTATAATAGCCCGATCCAGTTTCTCCTGATTGATATCGGTTCCGAGAAGGTAAATATCCCAGTCTGTTATATCTGCAAGCAGGTATATGAGGAGAATTGCGACAGAATATGGCTCCTCCCCGCTGCTGCAGGCTGCACACCAGATCCGCAGGTATAATCGTCCTTCATTCCGCCTTTCCCTGACGATTCTATGCAAATATTCATCCCGCAGGTACGAAAAGAGATGCCGGTCACGGAAAAAGTAGGTCTCTCCAACCGTGATATGGCTGACAAGGGCATCCAGAACTTTTTTCCGGGAGGCGGGATCATCCAGTAATGCAAGACAGAAACCGGGATCAGGGATGCGTAACGTATAGCATGCAGCAGAGAGACACCTGGCCAGATCCGGGAACCTGCTCTCCGGGAATGATATCCCGGTATGTTCCGCGATGAACCTGCTTAGTGCCTCCAGTTGCGTATCATCCGGATGAAGAATCATATACCGTCTGGATGGATTATCCTGCGCAACTGTTCTTCATCCCTGACCGAAAAGAGTGTATCTGGGTCGGCAATGACCACGATCCCATCCCTGGACCGGTATACTCCGGTAATTCCGCCGATGCCCGGGTAGATCGTCTCCGGACTGACTAATTCACCGGAAAGCCCTGATACCTGGTTAATCGTCTCCGCGATGACAGCAAGAGTTCGTTTTTTCTTAATTACCAGCAGGTAATCGGAAGATCTCTCCTTCCTTTCAGGCAGGGAAAAATGCCTGCGCAAGGAGAAGACCGGGATTATGTTCCCATGATAATTCATTATTCCGGCAATTCCAGCCGGGGCTTCAGGAACCGGGGTAAGAGCAACCATCCGGACTACATGAGAGATAATGACTGTAGGAATGCCAAACTGTATCGTATGCACAGTGAAGAGGAGGTATCCGGACGGATACGAATCCTCTGTTTCAGCCTGGAGAGTAAGGTTACTGGTTCCCTTTTCCACCACACATCACAAATTTTGCGATAAGTCCCTGCATCTGGATATCACTGCCGGCCCCTTCAGACAACCTGAAATCAGTCTCTCCCAGGTTGTCAATCAACCGGACTTTAAGACCTTCGGAAATGTTCAGTTTTACAACTGCCCGGTATAACTGCCCGATTAATTCCTGCGGGGCAATACCCCGGTCATG
>JAJRBL010000205.1 GCA_028679485.1 Methanospirillum sp.
GACAAAACCATCATGTTACCATACAGGATTCAAGAATTCAGCAGAGCCGTGATAATTGAAAACCGGAAAAAAAGAAAAGATGGTAGGTAAATTATCTGATGATTCTGAAGGGAACTTCATTATTCAATGACTGCACGAGGATGTCTATCTGCGAATCGATAACATCCAGCAGCACTGACTCAAGAAATGCCTGGATTAACTTCTCAATCACTTTATCATGGAGGATACACCTGGTTTTTCCAATCTCATAGGTATCACGCTTCAGCAGTCCGGATTGGATCAGTTCAATCGCTTTTTCATCGATCATTTTTGTTTTCCAGCAATTTACCAGGTCATTTACGAGAGAATTCTTACCCCGGCTGAGAAATCCCTTTGAAGGATGCAGGTGTCCTCCGATTATTGCCTTGGTGCAGGCAGATGAGAGCATACCATACCCAAACGATAAAACCGCGTTTACCGGATCCTGGGAGGGTCCCCCGGTTCTCCTTCTGAAATGATATACCGGGTCGATGATTCTGCTGATTATCTCATAGTACATATCACGCACGAGTTGTTCGATGCGCCTTATCTCTTCAATTCTAACCATATTGTTTATCTCTTGCGAGTATCCGGACAATATGTCCATCTCCCCCGAGAAGAGTATCGTATCGCCATGAACCGATGCGTACTTCTCTATCGCCAGGATCCTGGACTGGATAGACCCCTGTGCACATTCAAGGGCATACGAGTAGGTCAGAGCTGACTCCTGCAGTCGGCGGATCTCGTCAAATGCCGTGTACTCATAGGGGGTGATGTACCCTATCGGTTCACCGTCTGATTCGCAAAAGGAGATGAAAACACCCTGCTTGATCAATGTAGTCAGGGCGGATGACTGGATATTATGACCGCCGATTACCAGAAAATGGGATAAATCCTCTATGGGAATCTCTGTAATGGTTCCCTTATGCTGAATTACCAGTTCAGTACGGTTTGATTTGATATGAGCCCCGAATCCTCCGACTATCTTCCAGTTTATCTTCATGTGTTCACGCACTATTCGGATCAGCGGTACTATCTGCAGCACTCTATCCAGAATCCGTCTGAATCACGGATATACCGGGAGCCGGTTTTTTGTTCCAGCTTTTCAGGGTTCATCAGGATGTCGGTGGCAGTGGTATCTGCCTCCCCTTCCTCGGAGAGGCCTTGTAATGCGATATGATCCAGTCCGTATCCCCCGGATACGATCGGATTTCCATCTGCTGAGGTCTGACCGTAGAGGAGGAGAATTTTCTCTCCCGATCCGTTGTTGATCCATACAAACCGTTTTCCGGGAATCTGGTTTTGTGAGTCTGTACCTGGTTCGAGACCCGGTTTTCCCGTATAAAATTGTTTGCTCGTATCAGGGCAGGTCGTATGAAGGGTAACCGTATCGATGGACAAGATAAATTCTGTCTCTGCCTGGTTCACCTGACCGGTTTTTAATTCTATCGTCCTTCCGTCAGGATCGCGGAGATAGATGGAATGATCGCTCCGGCCCGGGGTGTAGATCGATCCATCCAGTCCGGGATCTCCATACCGGAACGAGACCCCGGCGGAATCGAGATCCCATCCGAGGATCTCCATGTCAACAGCCGGAGACAGTGAGCAGGAGAAGCCAAAGATGGTATTTCCATCAACCGATTTGGTAGCATCTGTTTTAGGATACCGCTGTTCGACGAGGAGGAGATCGTATCTGTCGTCGTGGGTCGATCCCAAGGCAATTCTGGAATAGTGATTTTGGATAGCACGTGATGACAATCCGCCGATCACTCCTTTAAATAATCCCTGGCCGGAGACTGCCTTTCCAAAAAGACGGCCGGTTACTGACAGGTCTCCGGGGCAGACCGGCCCGAAAAACCTGATATGAAGGATATCCTGGTAAAATCTGGTACTTCTTTCCAAGCTGGTCACCTGTATGGCGATGTGATCAAGCCGGATATTTGCTGGTGCCATATTCACAGATCTGTATCACAGGTCAGCAGCAGGGAAAAATAATCTGCTGATCTGTATTGATCGAGATCAGGAAAAACGGGCTGAGCTTTTTTCAAGGGCTGCAATGGCAGGCAGTTTTTTCCCGGTCAGAAATTCTATGCAGGCTCCTCCTCCGGTAGAGATGTGGGAAAACCTGTTGTTGTACCCCATTTTTTCTATTACTGCTGCGGTATGCCCGCCGCCAACAACGGAGAAATCAGCTTCTGCAGCGGCACGGATAATCTCGTACGTGCCTAAAGAAAACTCGTTCTCCTCGAAAAGACCGGCAGGGCCGTTTAAAACGACAGAATGGGATCTCCTGATGATCTCAAGACAGGGAATAAGCCCCTCACTACTGATATCCAGGATCGGGCAGTCAGGTGGAATATCCTGTACTGCAACTTCAACCCGTGTTGCGTTTTTCCTGACCGCAACATGATCCGGGACAAATATCTTCTCGTTAAACCTGGACAATATCTCCCTTGCTATCTCTATCTGTCCGGTGTATCCCAGTTGTTCGATGAGATCGAGAGATGGTTCTCCAATGGCGATATTTTTTGCCGCGAGGAAGATATTTGCAACAACCCCGATGGTCACCACATAATCTGCAATACCGTTCATCAGCACATGGCGGGCGACGTCAATCGAATCATCCACCTTGGTCCCGCCAAGAATAAAGGTTACTGGCCGGGGAGCCCCCCGGAATACCCTTGAGAGGTTCTCAACTTCTCGTTCCATCAGAAGTCCGGCGATAGCAGGCATTACTTCCGGAAAACCCACGATTGTGGGTTGTGACCGATGGGCGGTGCCAAACGCATCATTAATGAATATATCTCCCATTCTTGAAAGATTCCGGATAAGTAAGGTTTTTGCTGCCTCTTCAGGAGATACCTTCAGGTTCTCCTCAGCATTGAACCGTACGTTTTCCAGCATGAGAACATCGCCGATATTCGCTTTTTTTACTGCTTCCCTGGCGTATGAACCGAATATATCATCAATAAACCGGACAGGTTTTCCAAGGAGCTCCTGAAGTCTCTGGGCGTGTGCATCGAGCGAGGTAAAATCCTTCTTT
This sequence comes from Methanospirillum sp., assembly GCA_028679485.1. Taxonomy (GTDB): domain Archaea; phylum Halobacteriota; class Methanomicrobia; order Methanomicrobiales; family Methanospirillaceae; genus Methanospirillum. The sequence goes on from JAJRBL010000205.1 coordinate 3,062, forward strand.
CCCGGTCTGCTCTGATGGGTGATGATCACTGTTTTTGCATTCTCCAAAGCCTGTATGGTGTAGAGATGCTCCCTGAACCGTTTGTCGTCAAGGATAATTCCTGCCTGCGGGTCTATGGGCGAGTTAAAATCCACCCGCAGGAGCACCGTTTTTCCGGCAACATCTACATCTGATAACCCTTTAATCGTTGAATATATTCCCATACGACTCCCTGATAACTCTCATTACTGGCAGAATGTAAAAACCAACGTACAATATTGACTGTCATAATCCGATATAATCCGTTCGATCCTTCTTGAATCAGGGAGATGAAGGGAGATGAGTATTGACAAAAGAGAAAAATTAGACCTGAAAAAAAGATTAAGCGGTAGTTCTCGCTTTGATCTTTTTCAGCCTGAAAAGTTCTTCCCGCTCCATCTCATCAAGTCGCATCTTGATAAAGTCACGAGCTTCAGAGAGTTCGGGAATCACCTTAAACTCCAGGGCATTGACCCGTCGTTTCGTGCTTTCGATCTCATCAAGAAGCCTTTTCATCGTTGTCTCTATCTCGGCACTCTTGATGATGGCTTCGACCAGTTCTTCAAAGGCTTTTGCCGTGTCGTCGATGACCGGGGTAGTCCCGATAACACCATAACCACGGTCTGCGATCCCCTTTCTGACCTGTGTTGAGGCGATCTCCGGCACTACCACTCCCATGATATTTTTACTTTTCAGGGTGATGTCCGGGTTTTCCCTGACAGAAAATGCTGCAGCCTTTACCCCGATTGAACCTTCAATCGTGTTAGCTATCGCCATCATCTCCTGTGCACGGGTATATTTCTCAAGCAGAGCACCTCTGGAGTCCTTTGCCTCTTCAAGCACTTTGAAGAACTCCATAATGAGTCCATCGCGCTTCATTTTGAGGATCTTGTAGCCGTTCTGGGAGAGTTTGATCTTCTTTTTGGTATTGATCAGTTCTGACCGTGTCGGCTTGACATCTTTCAGTGCCATGGAGGTTCACTCTGCCTTCTTGCGGTATTTTGGATGGTACTTCTGGATAAGTTCACGATCGATACGCACAAGTTGTTCTTCAGGAATATCTGCAAGCAGATCCCAACCAAGGTCAAGCGATTCGGCGATTGTCCGGTCTTCATCCTTACCCTGCCTGACAAACCGGTTCTCGAACATCTCTGCAAATTCCAGGAACCGTCTGTCACGCTCTGATAATGCATCCTTTCCGACGATTGCAACGAGTCCGCGAAGGTCAACACCCTCTGCATATCCTGCATAGAGCTGATCTGACACTTTTTTATGATCTTCACGGGTGAAACCTTTTCCGATACCCAGGTTCATCAAACGTGAAAGTGACGGCAGAACGTTGATCGGCGGGTAAATACCTTTCCTGTGCAGATCACGGTTAACTACAATCTGCCCCTCGGTAATGTATCCGGAGAGATCAGGGATCGGATGGGTGATATCGTCACCTGGCATCGTCAGGATAGACAGCTGGGTAACTGAACCTTTTTTGCCCTTGATAATACCTGCACGCTCGTACAGGGATGCGAGATCGGTGTACATGTAACCCGGGTATCCACGACGGCCGGGCACTTCTTCACGGGCTGCTCCTATCTGCCGGAGTGCTTCACAGTAGTTGGTCATATCGGTCAGGATAACCAGTACATGGTATCCAAGTTCGAATGCCAGATATTCTGCAGTTGTCAATGCAAGACGCGGGGTGATGATACGCTCGACAGCCGGATCATCTGCTAGGTTTAAGAAAACAACAGCGTGCTCAAGGGCACCGGTCCTCTCGAACTCGGCCATGAACTGGTTCTCTTCTTCCTTGGTGATACCCATTGCAGCGAAGACGACGGCGAACTCTTCATCAGATCCCGGAACCTTGGCCTGCCTTGCAATCTGCAGGGCGATCTCGTTGTGCGGCAGACCGGAACCCGAGAAGATCGGCAGTTTCTGTCCACGAACAAGAGTGTTTGTCAGGTCGATGGTTGAGATACCGGTCTGGATAAACTGGCGGGGAGAACCCCGGGCCCAGGGATTGATTGCAGCACCGGTAATCTCAAGACGCTTCTCCGGGACAATGTCAGGACCTCCATCCTTTGGCTTTCCGGCGCCGGAGAGGATACGTCCGAGCATGTCCTTTCCTACCGGCATCTTGATGGTTTCTCCGGTGAACCGCACCCCGGTGTCCTTTCCGATACCAGTGGTGGTTTCGAATACCTGGACAACAACGATCTCGTCAGAGGTATCAAGAACCTGCCCACGCTTTTCTGTTCCGTCAGCAAGCACAAGGTTTACGAGTTCCTGGTATCCCACCGGTTCGGTCTTCTCGACAAATACCAGAGGACCTGCAACCTGGGTGATAGTTCTGTACTCCTTCATCTAAGCCGCCTCCCGGAGTTTGGTAAACTCGGATTCCATTGCCTTTACAATTCCCTCGATTTCAGGTTTGTATTCCTTGACATACTTGATCTGCGGAAGGTCGTTCTTTGCCTTAAGACCGGTGATCTGAGAGGTCATGACGCCTGCCTTGAGTGATATGTATGCCTGGTCAGCATAGAATTTGATTGCCTTGAGGATATCGAACTGTTTTGCCATCTCACAGAACGTGTCGACCGGGTCGAATGCGTTCTGCTGCAGGAAGATCTCACGAAGCATACGGGCTACCTCGATAGTAATCTGTTCTTCATCAGGAAGTGCATCAGAACCGACGAGCTGGACGATCTCCTGAAGTTCAGCTTCTTTCTGGAGAACTTCCATAGCCCAGGTTCTGAGCGGGTTCCATTCTGGAGAGACCTTCTCATC
>JAJRBL010000206.1 GCA_028679485.1 Methanospirillum sp.
GGACAACCTGGAGACCAGGGAGGTTCTCAGACACCTTAAGAAAGGCGGTCTCGGAACCATCCAGGGGACTGCGGCCGAGATACTGGTCGATCCGGTCAGGAGGATCATCTGTCCGGCAAAGGTGAAGACTGAGGACTGGGACAGGATTATCCGCGAAGCCCACGGAATTGGGCTCAGGTCAACGGCCACGATCATGTACGGATCTGTCGAAACAGCCCATGACCGGGCAGAACACCTGGATCGGATCAGGACTATCCAGGACGATACCGGGGGATTTACCGAGATGGTCTTACTGACCTATATTCACGAGAAGACCCCCCTCTATGAGAAGGGAAAAGTCAGGTTCGGGCCGACCGGAAGGGACGACCTGGTTACTACTGCCGTGTGCAGGCTTTTCCTGGATAATTTTGACCATATCCAGGTCTCGTGGCCAAAACTCGGTATGAAGATGAGTCAGCTGGCGTTACTTGCGGGAGCAGACGACCTGGCCGGAACAATGTATGTTGACAGTGTTACTGAAGAAGCCGGGGGAGGAACTGGTGAATTTGTCGATCCTGAAGAGATGCGTCACATCTGCTCAGATATCGGAAGGAAACTCGAAGAGCGTACTACCCTGTATGAGATACTCTGAAACAGGCTGATCACAGTCCGCGCTTGATCTGCCTGAGATCCGCACCTGCAACGTTTGCACCCCTGAAATCAGCCCTTGTTGCAATTGCCCCGGTTAACCTGGCACCCTGAAGATTTGCATTCACCAGCAGGGCATCGGTCAGGTCAGTATTGGAGAGATTCGCACGGGTGAGATCGGCCCCCACCAGGTTTGCCTTTTTAAGGTTACAGAATTCGAAATCCACTTCCTGCAACCTGGCACCATTGAGGTTGATTCCTTCCAGATTCAGCCCGGTCAGGTTGGCACCCTTGAGATCAGGGCGTTTTCTCGGGTTTGCTGCCTTCCATTCATGCCATGATGCCACTCCTCCACGGATGGCATTTACCTGTTCCTCGTCTGTCATATATTCTTCCACATATTACGCTTGGAGGGGGTATATCAGTTATCAATTGCAGCAAAAACCATCAACGCAGATGGATCCTGACGGTATCATCTCTATAGGAAACCTTTTTGAGTTGCCTACATGATGACTGAGAGAATGAAACAGAGCTTATTCTATATCCTGGCAGGCATAACTGCTGTGGTTCTCTGTGTCACCATCTGCAGTGCAGCCTTTGCACCGGTATTCGAACCAATGCCGCTCAGCATGAAGAACTCTTCAGATGCCAAACCATACGAGGATGAATCATTTCTGAAGGATGCCGGAGAAGTGATCGGTAAGATCTCAAACTCTTCAGTCCCCACCGGCTCGAAACTGAGTGAGGTTACCGATGCCTATTACCGGTTGATCATGGATAATGTCAGCCCGGAGTTATTCCCGAAAGCGGATAACATCGTTGCATACATCTATTATACCTCACAGGCCGGATCAGCATACACGGACTTCAACGACTACAAAAAATCGGTCTCAAAGAGTACGGACGGATCCGAATATTATACCGTAGCAGATCAGTACTATAAAAAATCCGGAGAATACTGGGATAAAATAAAGGATCTCTATCCAAACCAGTCCATGTATACCCTTCCTGCTGCTTCTGATGAGATGCCTTCGGAAGAGGAACTCAGTAATCAGGGTAATACGCTTAAAGGTCTGGATACTGCCCTCCCAATGACCCAGAAAGAGTATGATCCGAACAGTGAGGACCAGACCGAGAAGTTCAAGACTACCGTTATACGCTGGTTCGAGGACTACGTGGACAGGGCTAACGAGCCTGAAGACCTCAACCCGCTGACCAACAAATCGGAGGGATCACCTGGAAACAGGTTCCTGACCGGTGAAGGAGTCGGCTGGGCCGACAGCACGTACCAGGATCTGACCAGCCTGAATGTTGCCGAGGATTTCATGGATAAAGCAAACTATGCCGATGCATTCTTCTACCTAATCTCCCAGGCCAGGGACCAGTACCAGCAGTATATTGATGACCGGAAGTCAGTCTCGTCGGTTACCAGAGGAGAGAAATCATATGATTCCGCGAAGAAATACTATACTGAGGCACAGAAATCGATCGGATACTTCAGTGACATCATCCCGAATGAGACGAACACCACCCTTCCGGAATTCCCAAAATTCGACGAAGTTGATCGGCTCAACTGGGATTACGGTGAGATCGGAGTTATTACAGAAGAGATGGCTAATAGGTTAGGATATAATGAAGACGATGAAACCTGATACCCATAGATTACCCATTTTTTCATGAAGATCCTTATTGCAGTCCCGCCTACCGGGTACCATGACAAAGAACTTGCCCAGGTACTGGCAGTGTATGACCTGAACAAGATGCCATACGAATTTGCCTCACGGGAGGCCGGACATGCAAAAGGAACATTCGGAGGCAGGGTGTACGTATCACTCAGCTTCGAAGATGTCATTCTCAAAAAGGAGGAGGAGTTCGATGCGCTCACGGTTCTGGGAGGCCACGGGGCACAGGCGCATCTCTGGAACAGCGTGGATCTTATCGAACTCGTAAAGATCTTCAGGATCCATAAGAAAGTTATCGGCGGGATCAGTACAGGGCCTGTCGTCCTGGCGAGGGCAGGCATCCTGAAGAAACGTCCTGCCACGGTGATTGCCGGGAATCCGATCAGGGAGATGATGAAGATGGATGTAAAATACGAAAATAAACCGGTTGTTTTCCTGGACCGCATCGTCACCGCACGTGATCCGACAGACGCAAAACGATTTGCCGAACTGATAGTGGAATACCTGCTCGGAAATCCTGAATTCAACGGTCCGCAGGTAGTTCCTGCCCCGAATAAACTGGGGTTTGATATTTAAACCCGGGTCAGCGGGTTGCCAGTTTTCCTGCCTTTTCGAAACACCGTTCCGCATCTTTCTGCTGCCCGCGTCTCTGAAGGGCTTTCCCTTTTGCAAACCATGCCGTGGATGAGTCCGGCTTCTTCTCGAGTACCCGGTCAAAGTATGCGATCGCGTTTTTATAATCCCCCTGCTCTGAAAGCAGGTTTCCAAGCCGGTACATCGCATCAGTATGCGAAGGATCATTTCGGATCGTCTCGACATAGCACCTGATACTCTCTTCATTATTCCCGGTCTTCTCCAGGATCTGCCCCATTTCGAAATATGCGTGGGCATTCTGCGGATCGATCTCGACTACCCTGAGAAAACATGCCGTCGCATTCCGGTATGAACCTAATTTTCTATATGCAACCCCTTTTGAGAACCATGCAGTAATATGACGCGGGATCATTTCTATCGTCTTATCAAAATATTCGATCGCATCCTGCGGGTTGCCATCTTTATAGAGAGAATCCTTCCCCTTGACCAGGTATACATCGGCAATGTACTTCCGGTACTTCGTGCTTCCCGGGTCGAGTTCCATCGCTTCCTCATATGCCTCAACTGCCTCGTCATACCTGGTCAGGATCTTATACGAATTTCCGAGAAGGAGCCATGCAGAAGGAAAGTCCGGGCGGATCTTCAGGCACCTCCTGAAGTATTCAATGGCATGGTGATACCCACCGATCTTCATAAGGGCCCGGCCTTCCTGGTACAGAAGATCAGGATCCTGCTGCTTTTTCTGCAAGGCCTCCTCGTATGCCTCGATCGCCTCGTGGTATCTCCGGTTCTCAAAAAGGTACCTGCCTTTCAGATCCCAGGGGTACTGGTACTGAGGATCAGCCTTTTTGACCTGATCAAAGAGGACCATTGCGTCTTCACGTTTTCCAAGAATCCAGAGAGCCATCCCCTTCTCGTGGAGTGCAAGTCCTGAATCAGGACTTTTTTTCAGGGTCTGGTTACAGAGCTCAACGGCCTCAAGACACCGCATCGGATCCTGGTTCCGGAGTGCAAGCGAACGGAGTACCGATGCCCGCATTGCCAGTGCTTCCGGGTTATCGGGAGTAATCTCAAGTGCACGAACAAAACAGTCATCGGCACGATCATAGTTGCTTAAGCCCAGAAATGCCCTGCCCATACCGATCCAACAGCCGGTATGACTGCGATCAAGTTCAATTCCCCGGTTAAATGCCTGGATAGCTGATTCAAACCTCTCTTTTGTTAACTGGCCCTCACCTCTCTGGTAATACGAATTTGCAGGACTTCCTTCCTGGTTGCGTATCCAGTCACGTATCCCCATCAGTCCCTCCGGATGTCACACAGATACTATCTGTTTCATCATAGATGAAAAAGGGAGCAGTCGGTCAGAGAAACTCATCCTGGATTGCAATCACCGCGGCACTGTCTTCTGCCATGGCATATGCCTTCAGGGGTTCTTCATTGAGCTGCAGGAACCGAATTCCCCAGCTGATCTTGGAAAGGATCTCTTCCGCCTGGTTTTTTTCACCCAGGATATAGAGCGTTCCTGCGATTGCTTCGACTGAGGTCAGTTTAAAGGGGCGTCCGAAGTTAACCGGGTTGGCTGCCACAAGGTAGGGGAGGGCACGTTTGAATCTCCACGAGCGTACGCTATCCGTGTTCAGAACTTCCCACGAGCAGTCAAGTGCCGTAATTGTCCGGGTTTTATCCCGGTCAGCCGGAGACAAGGCCTGTTCCGCGGTAGGATCCAGGATCAGGCTTGTTCTCGGGATCGCAGAGAGACGGGAAAAAAGCCGGACCATCCCTGCCCGTTCAAGTTTTTTCATCGTGCATTTCCTGGGATCGCAGGAGTTATCGCGGTATGCAAGGAGGGGGATCACGGCATCACTCCGAAATGGAGCCAGATAATGGGTCTTTTTGATCTCCCCGGCCCTGGTAACGGCTGATGACTTCACGGACAATCTCCCGGGAACTGGTAAACGGTGAATCGGAGAATTCTGATATCCTGACCACCCGGGCAGGAATCCCTTTCTCCCGCAGGCTTCGTGTGAGCTGGTCAGGGTCAAAATGCTGGTTACATCCAAGCGTGATGATATCAGGCTTAATCTCCCTGATGGGCGTGAACATATCCTCGGTATCACCAAGGACAGCCCTGGTAACCGGTCGTAATGCACCAACCATGGCACATCTCTGTTCTTCAGGTATTACCGGCCTGGGTTTGTGCCTGATATTGCAGTCACGTGCCACAATTACGTATAATTCATCCCCGAGCCGTGCAGACTCTTCAAGATACCACAGGTGCCCGGGATGAAGCAGATCAAAGGTGCCGGTAGCAACAACCCGTTTCATGCGATCACCTTAAGCCCGACGGGGGTTCCATCAGCATAGAAGGACTGCCAGTCATCAGGACCATACGGGTACCCGACGATGATGTGACAGCTTCCACTGACGGCAAAAAACCTGATGTCGGCATCTGACGGACGAATCACCCCATTCGGATGGCTGTGTGCACTCCCAACGATCCCCAGGTGAAGCGGAACCATCTCGAATGGAACTGAGGCACTCGCCTCGCCCCCGATCGTCCCGGGGATCAGGTTAACATCAGTTATCACACCATTATTCGAACTCAGTAATGCGGCAAACTCTCTCGGATGGGATCCACGCCCCATCTCAAGCAGAAGATCGAGAGTATTTCGGTTTATTGCGGAGATTTTCATACTTCAGATTCTGTATCCACTTAGGTCTGTTCTGATACCTCATGGTTATTCCGTTCAAAAAGGTCCGTCCTGCTCGAAACTTCTGCCATACCGGAGGGCAAGTTCTGCCTTGAATAACTCCGCACCCAGGTACCCGGCATGATCGAGCAGAGAGACCCCCTCTTCTTTTAGGATGGTATAAAAGATATCCTGCCATCGCTCTCCCCTGATCGCGAGGCCACTCCTTTCAGCAACCACGTGCCCGTCTTCAATTCCGATACGAAAATTCCCGCAGGGATCATAGGTGATCATGTCAGGCATCTTCTCTGCCTCCCTGACCGACGAGAAGGTAACAGGAGGTTCACGGCGCCTCCTCTTCTCTTTCAATACCAGGAGGTCAATTCCGAGATCTTTAGGGTACGGCCGGTTTTTAAGCAGGACCATCATCTCTGTTGCCCGGCGCATCTCTGATATGCAGCCTCGTGTTTTGTCACTGTGTTCGCTGCAGAATATAACCGATGCCCCGGTTTCATATGCCATAACCGCAAGCAATGCACACATTCCCGGAGAGTCTGCATCGATGAGTTCCATGACATTGCCTGCCCCGAAGAAGAGGGGAACAGGAAGGTCCCTAAACCGGCAGAGAGACTGAACGAGACCTGAACCGCCTGGATGCAACACAGGATCCGCGATGATCCTCCTGATTCCTGCCTCTTCTGCAAGACTGATATTCTGGACAAGACCGTTATTTCCCGGGATAACCACTACTGCCGAACCGGCAGATACGATACCGGAGGCTGTCTCCCCGATGTTCTCCTCCTGGAGGGAGAGGATGAGATCAGCCCTGGGCAATGCGGCAGAGATTAGGGTGGGATCCTGAGTGTCGACGGCAAGGGGACCGGGAAGATCCCGGAGCGTATCAAATACTGCGCGAACATCGTCCGGGGTTGCATCAAACCCAAACCCCAGATCCACGATGTCTGCCCCTTCCCTGAAATACCGTTCGGCAATCTTTCGGATATCAGGATGATGATGTGCATCCATTATCTCTGCAAGCACTTTCATCCGGGATGTACCACCTATTTTTATCCTATTAATCTGGAAAACGGCGGATGATTCATCCTCGTTCCTGTTGATGAACGCGAAAGCCTCTTCCTTGCGCCGGCCGGCCAGGAGTTCATCGGCAGGAAGATCACGCGACAACTCGATCCTCCCGATTAAGGGGAGAATGAGTGAGAGATCGGCGGCATGGCGGGGACCAAGACGGATCGGAACACCAAACCTCTCCTCAACATCCCTGAAAGATGCCGTGCACATGCCTGATACGATAACAAGGTCATAATCCCCCGAAGAGATGATCTCACCCAGACGGGAAGGTGAGAGAAACGATGCCAGTTCACCGGTGACCACTACATCCGCGTCACAATCCCGGGCTGCATCACGGACAATCTGTTCCGTCACCCTCCCGGTAGGTAAGAGGATCTTCATCACCTTTTCCTTAATACCGGGAAGATAAAAAGAATAGTGTACGGATGCTCTCAACCGATCTCCATATCCACACGAACTTCTCAAAGGACGGGGAAAGTTCTGTGCAGCAGATAATTGCTGCTGCTTCTAACGCCGGGCTTGATGCAATAGCAATCACGGACCATGATACCATGGACGGGTACCGGACGGCACAGGCTATTTCATCAGGCATCCTGATAATCCCGGGTATCGAGATCTCAACAAGGGAAGGTCATCTCATCGCCCTGGGTATTGATTCCCCGCCTGAATCCGGACAGCCGGTTCTTGATACGATTCAGGAGGTCCGGGACGCAGGAGGCGTGACCATCCTTCCCCACCCGTTTCACCGGTACAGGCATGGAGTAGCACTTCGCTGTCATGAAGCATTATACGAGGCTGATGCAATCGAGATTTATAACAGCAGGTACGTCTTTGCCCACGCTAACCGCCATGCCATGAAACTGGCGAATAAACTGGGAAGGCCTGTTGTTGCCGGCAGCGATGCCCATCATGCACGGTTCGTCGGATATGGAAGAACCATGATAGACGCGGAGAGGGATGTCGGTTCCATACTCGATGCAATCAAAGAGGGGAGGGCGACACCTGCAGGAAAAAAGACCCCGATACGATACTATACCAAACAATCCTTGAGAAATTCATGGCGGAAAATCCGGGGGAAGGTCAGGAAGTAAGGCTTGCTTTCCGGATAGGATACCTGGGTACCGCGTTTTACGGATCCCAGTACCAACCTGACCAGCGAACCGTGGAGGGGGAGATAACAGCTGCATGCCTGAGAGCCGGGCTTATTGGAGACAGGACAGAGGCACGACTCGCCCTGTCGGGAAGAACCGACCGGGGGGTGCATGCACGCTGCCAGATCCTCTCCTTCACAACAAATAACCCGGAACGTGCAGTCAGGGCATTAAATGGCCAGTTTCCCCCGGATATCTGGGCAACATCGTGGACAGAAGTACATCCTGGTTTTTATCCCCGCTATGATGTAATCAACCGGACATACCGGTATTATTTTGGCATGGTACCGGGAGACGTCTGCCTGATGAAGGATGCTGCCGCCCTTTTCACCGGGGTTCATGATTTTTCGTGCTTTGCACGGATAGAACCGGGTAAAATCCCGGTAAAAACTATAGACCGGATCGGGATATTCCGGGATGACTCCTGGTGCTGGCTGGAAATAACAGCACAGAGTTTTTTATGGCACATGGTAAGGTGTATCGCCTCGTCTCTTCTCAGTGTCGCCGGCAGAACGTTGACATGCCGTGATCTGGAGATTCTGCTCGAGGGAACCTGTAAAAACAAGGTAAAACCTGCAGAACCTGACGGCCTTATCCTCTGGGATGTGACAACTGATCTTGCATGGAAAAGCATGCCAATCCCGGGACTTAAAAAGGAACGGTTAAGAAGGGAGGCGATGCACCTGCATCTCATGGGCAGGATACATGATCTTCTTTATCCTGACAAGGAAGAAAATTCACTATCACCCGGCATCCGTTCGCCCGGAGTTGAAAAGGGGACTGGTTACAGGTCTGACTCAACCTTCTGAACCATCATTTTGATATCAAGCCAGATTATCAGGTCGCTCTTTTCGCGGTCGCCCGACCGGACCTTTTTCCGGATAATTCCCAGGATATCGCGATCACTGTTCCTGGAGGCATGGGTATCCTTGTCTATGTCGTTTTCATTGTAGGTTGATACCGCAAGTACGTCGTCAACCAGAACACCGATCATCTTTGCGGAGACATTCGCATCCAGAACGATAATCCGGGATTTTTTCTTCCCTTCCGCCTCCTTGGTGATATTCATCATCTCCTTGAGATCGATGATCGTGGTGATGATCCCCCTGAGATCGATAATCCCCTTGATAAAGGAAGGCGTGTTTGGAAGAGGGGTGATCTCGGTATAATTGATGACTTCGCGTGTATCAAAGAGATCGATTGCAAACAGTTCATTTCCAAGGATAAATTCTACCACCTGGAGATTCCCCGCACCTTTCGAACTTTTCCGGATCCTCCTGACTTCCTGACTGCTCATTACCGGACCTTCATCGGGCGCTTCTTCCTGATTCTGATAGTCAACTAAGAATGTCCCCATATTTTTCCCTCATTTCAGACATTCGGAGATGAAATTCATTTCCGGTTATCCTCTGCTGATATCGTATCAGGGTGCTGACTGATGAACTTTTCGTTCCATTACCAGATAGGGAATGTGAGATGATCCCTGCGAGCCGTATACCATAAGCTGTTGTTTTCTGGTTCCTGAGATAACCTGTATCGGAATGCATCCACCCTTACCGGAAGAGATCCTGCAGAAATGGTTTGGGTACCCTTCATTCAGGCCAGGGCAGAGAGAGATCGTCACCGAAGTACTGAAATGCAGGGATGTTCTCGCGGTAATAGCTACGGGGGGAGGAAAATCACTCTGTTACCAGATACCTGCCCTTATACGGGAGGGGACTGGAATCGTTATCTCGCCCCTCATCGCCCTCATGAAGGACCAGGTGGATTTCCTGGCTGAATCGGGCATTTCAGCCGCATTTCTTAACAGTACCCTCTCCGGCAAGGAGAGGAGATCGATTGAAGAATCCCTCTACGGAGGTACGCTGCGTATCCTGTACATCTCCCCGGAACGACTGGTCCAGCCATCATTCCTGCAGATATTGCAGAAAATACGGCCCAGTCTTTTTGCGATAGACGAAGCCCACTGCATCTCCCAGTGGGGACATGAATTCAGGCCTGAATACCGGCAGCTCTCGGTCATCAGGAGAACCTTCCCGGAGGTTCCTATCATCGCACTTACGGCGACGGCAACACCTTCCGTGAGAAAGGACATCATAAACGAGTTGCAGCTCAGGGACCCGGCAGTGTTTGTCGGGTCGTTCAACAGGGATAACCTGATTTACCGGGTGGAAAGGAAAGAGGACGGTGAGCAGCAGCTTATCACTTTTTTAAAGCAGCATAAGAACGAATCAGGGATCATCTACTGCTTTTCGAAACGACAGGTCACAGAAATTGCCCAGATGCTTCAGAAGAACAGGTTTTCTGCACTTCCCTACCATGCGGATCTCCCGAAGACCCTCCGGCATGGGACACAGGACCGTTTCCTCCGCGACGAGGTCAGGATAATCGTGGCTACGGTGGCCTTTGGAATGGGAATAAACAAGCCGGATGTCAGGTTTGTTGTCCATTATGATCTCCCGAAGAATCTCGAGCATTACTACCAGGAGACCGGGAGGGCCGGAAGGGACGGTGATACGGCGGAATGTCTCCTCCTGTATTCACGGGGCGATTTCAGGAAGATTGAATATCTCATCGAACAGAAGGCAGACGGGACCGAACGCCAGGTAGAGATGAGAAAACTCCATGAGATGGTAGGGTTCTGTGAATCACGGGCATGCCGCAGGGCTGTTCTTCTCACCTATTTTGGCGAAAACTGGGAGAAGCCATCGTGTGACAAGTGCGATTCATGCTTTTCGGGGAGGAAAACGATAGACGGCAGGGGTATTCTCGCCACGATTACGAGATGCATGGACGAACTCGGGGAGGACTTCGGGGTCTCGTACCTTGCAGATATCCTCTCGGGAACCTCTGACGGGAAGGTGACACGGAACGGACATGACAGGCTCGCATGTTTCGGATCAGGTCTTCCCTCCCGGAGGGGGGTATGGATATACTGGATCAGGGAACTCATCGCCTGTGGGTACCTGTCACGGTATGGCTCTCAGTATCCGGTCGTGAGAAGAAACCTCAGGACCAGGGAGGCACTCTCCGGGAAGATCCAGGTGCGTATCGGGGAGGCAGAATTCCAGGCAGGTCTTGTCAGGGAGAAAGAGGATGAACCTGGTGACCCGGGAGACACCAACCTGTACGAGATCCTCAGGGATATCAGGAAACAACTCGCCGATGAACACGATATCCCCCCGTTCAGGATCTTCCCCAACAGGACTCTCCACGAACTGGCACGAAAGAGACCAAGGACAAACGACGATATGCTCACCGTGTACGGCGTAGGGGAGAAACGGCTTCTGCAGTACGGACATGACTTCCTCAAGGCCATATCGGCATATGCAGAACGCGAGGCAGGAGATGCCTGACCCCTGTAACCGGTGCGGCAAATGCTGCCTGCATATGAGAAAGTACCTGGTCATCGAACAAAGTATCGGGGATTCCCAGCATTATTGCCGGTTTAAACTGACAAATCAACGCTTTTTTGCGAGTATCGGGGGGAATGAACTCATGCTTTTCAGGGACAAAAACGGCATGAGTGCATACCCTGATGCCTGCCCGTTTCTCCGCATGGATTCACCAGGCTCATTCTACTGCACGATTTATTCATCACGCCCGGATCACTGCCGATCCTTTACCTGTTCATAACGGTCACGGGACGGGAACCCGGGGGTACAGGCTCATGCAATCTTTCTGGATTAATCAGGAAAGATGCCTTAATCTCCATTTAA
>JAJRBL010000207.1 GCA_028679485.1 Methanospirillum sp.
TAACAATACCTGAAAATGGGACTGAAGTAATTGTACCCAAACTGGAACCTGATAATAAAATTATTACAATTTCTGGGGATATGTCTTCATTTGAAGACTGTTGTGGAGGAAAACCAGGAATAGAAGCTTCCTTGGATACGGATGAACCATTGAACGTATTCGAACTTATTACCACCCATACACTTGATGAAGGACAGATTTATGTTCCATATACTCTCTATTTGAATGGAAAGCCATACTATAGAGGCAAATTGGTTAGAAGTGAAGAATCTTATACGAATGTCGGGTGTGAAACCTGTTATGAGATGGAAGATCATATAAAATTGGTTTTATCACCAGGAAAATACACGTTACAAGTAGATGATAACCATTTATGTGCTGCAGCAGATGGAAAAGGAAAATTGATTTTTGTGGGTTCTGATAGAAAATCCAATTAAACCAATCTTTTTCGTTATGAGGAAAGAAGGTGTAAATGCCCCTTCGTCGTTCACCAAGGTCTCTATTTCCCGTCCCCTCACATTATCGAATATTCGCCTGAACAGGCCGGAATACTTAGAAAAAATTCAGAGAGAGGTCATCTCCGTTACTCACCTGCAGGTGACAGGGAGCCCGAGAGATCTCCGATCACTCCCCGATCTCAACCATACCGATATCATATCTGACATTATTCCCTTCATCAGACTCTTCAATCAGATCTTCTGCGTCGATGTATGCCCCTACCCAGTACGTTCCCGGAGAGAGAGAGCCTGGTATCGCGAACATCTTGATATCGGACGCATCCCGTTCCTGTCCTGATCCCAGGTTACGTACCGTATCGGTGCCCAGTGTCGTGATATTCCCCCCGGCCTTGTCAGGATAGTAGGTATCGGTCAGGAAATACTCTACCGTAAACTCCCCGGCATCGCCTCCCTTATTCACGATAGTCAGGGTTCCGGCGATGACATCATCCTTCTGTTTCATGGAGAGTTTCGTGATGGTAAGATCGGGAAGAATACTGGTGCTTTCATTACCGACTGTTTCCTGCTGAACGCCGGAACCGGGAACTGCTGCAGGATCAGCAGCCGAATCCACGGATGAGTCAGGCGTACCTTCACCGACGGTGATATACCCATACTTGGTAGTGGTGAGGGAATCGTCTTCATCCGAGGCCGTAAGGGCAACATCATACGTACCTGCAGTCTCATAGGTATGGGTCGGGTTGGAAAGAGCATCTGAAGTTCCGTCACCAAAGTCCCATGACCACTGGGTCGGCGTTCCGGTGGAGGTATCGGTAAACTGAACGGTCAAGGGAACCGTCCCTTCTGTCGGTGTCGCAACAAAATCAGGCCAGAGATCCTGGGCTGGCTCCTCATCCGCAGCATTGAGTTTACTCGTTGTCTCGGCGATATAGTACTCGATCACCTGAGCATTCGGTTCGATCGCCTGTGCCTGGTTATAGGCATCCAGAGCCTCGTCATATCGACCTAAACTGTCCAGAACCTGTCCTTTGGATATCAGTACCCCTGCAGGATTATAACCCGGGTCAATCTGGTTATAGGTCTCGAGGGCCTCTTCGTATCTGCCTGCAGCGTTCAATGCTCCCGCCTTGTTCCACAACACGGCAACATTCTCCGGCTGAATCGCCAGTGCCTGATCGTATAAAGCCAGAGCCTCGTCATATTGGCCAGATCCACCTAATGTAAGTGCATTGTTGTTTAAATCGACAACGATATCGGCAGTAACCGGGTTTCCGGAGAAGGAGAGGAGGAGAACACACGAGAATATACCGAAGAGTACCATCCGTTTCATAAATAACCGTTATTCTCGTGATGGATAATGATACCGGAATGAATCGGCACTGATACCGATCCCAACGGAAAGACCGTAATTATCCAGGTCAGAGAGACAGATCGAAGAGTTGATGTAGGATCTTCAGCAGAGGGAGTAGTAATTACATGAGCACTGTAAATCGCCTGCAACTCGCTCTCCTCGTATGTATCCTGGGGCTTCTCATCGTACTGTCAGTATCTTCGTTTACCGGCTGCATCCTGCAGAGCCATCCCCCCCAGCCGGACCTGAACTCTTTCTCACCGGTTCCGCCCCCCGGGGTTATGCCGGTGGTGATCCTGAACGGGACTCCATACCAGATGGGATACCAGTACGCGATGCAGGTTCCCGAATATATTGCCCTGGCGAGGGATGCAGCCTGGGTACAGGCACGAACTGCCCGGTCAGAAGAGAATATCACAAGAGAGATCGCCACATCCCGTGAGTACATCAGGCGTGACCTCAAAAAATTCGATTTCCTGAGTTTTTTCCAGGGGATATCAGACTCCATGCAGGACCAGGGATACCCGTTCTCCCCTGATGATCCTCTCGTGATACACACCTTCGGCGGGAGACCGGTATCGCAATCAGAGGAGCATTGCTCTGGATTTGCGTTATCGAGCGATAAATATGAGCCCTCTCTGATTACCGGGATAAATTTTGATTATTACATGATTACCCCGAACTCATACGAGGTTCTCCTGGTACTCTATCCAGGACAGGAGTACTCCTGCATACTCCCATCAGGTGCCGGGCGGATGGGAACCAACATCGTCATGAATGAGAAAGGGCTGGTATACCAGTTCACCTCTGCCCCTTCGAA
>JAJRBL010000208.1 GCA_028679485.1 Methanospirillum sp.
GGGATAACAAAGTTGACCTGATCCAGATATATAGTCTTTGATTTGATATTACCCATTATTCACAAACAACACGGGAATTGGATCCTCATGACACGAAATTTTCTTCAGGAGATCATGATAATCCCCAGAAAATCTCAATTTTAAAAAACATTCGTTCCATGAATGATTGCGCGGGAAATCCCCGAAGATCACCCCTCATGGATGCCCAGTGAACCATATCCAATCAGATTAATAAGAACCGGGTAGAGCTCGCGTCGCATTTGATCAAATTTATTAGATATAACGAAAAATTTGTTTATGTGATTCTGTCATGCATGTAATGGAAGGATTCCTGCCCCCGTTATGGGCTGCAATCTGGTGGATTATTGCACTCCCGATCGTGATCTACGGATTTATCCAGCTAAAGCGGGTTGTTGAAGATAATAAGGAATCACTGCCCCTGCTGGGGATCTGTGGCGCTCTCATCTTCATCCTCTCAGCACTTAAACTCCCTTCGGTAACCGGAAGCTGTTCCCATCCCACGGGAACCGGGTTATCTGCTATTGTCTTCGGCCCTTTTATCACGGCAGTGGTCGGATTCATCGTGCTCCTCTTCCAGTCACTCTTCCTTGCCCACGGAGGACTATCGACCCTTGGAGCAAATACCTTCTCCATGGCAATCTGCGGGCCTTTTCTGGGGTACTACGTCTACCGTGCCCTGAAGGATACCAGGGTTAACATGTATATCACCGTATTCATCGCCGTCGCTCTTGCTGACCTCTTTACCTATGTCATCACGGCCCTTGAACTGGCACTAGCATACCCGGCAGAAGCAACCGGTTTTTTCGGTTCTTTCGTGACATTCCTCGGGATATTTGCAGTTACCCAGATACCCCTGGCAATCCTGGAAGGTGCTGTCCTCTCCCTGGTGTTCAAGTACATCGTGCATATTAAACCGGACATACTTATCAGAATGAACATCTTTCCCGAAGAGAAGATCATGGCTGCACGGGAGGACGGAATATGAAGCACAAACTTGAGATCATAGTCGGCGTGATAATTATCCTCTTCATCGCCGTCTTCCTTTATACCTCGTCATTTAACCCGAACGCCGAATTCGCAGGATCGGATACCGTCGGATCTGCAGTCGTATCTGAACTCACCGGGGTACCGGAGGATGATATTCATCCCCTCATTCCCCAGTGGGCACCTCCAAGCGGAGAGATAGAAGCATGCCTCTTTGCATTGCAGGCTGCATTCGGGGGAATTATCCTGGGACTCGGATTCGGATACCTGCTGGGACAAAGAAAAACTCTATAATAATGTTTGTTCATGACTTCCTTGAGGAGGCAGCGCAGAAAAATGCCCTGCTCATGATCAGCCCGTATACAAAACTCGTACTGGGTCTGGGATCGATCATACTCGTCCTTTTTTCCCCAAATTTCATCGTTCCCCTCATTCTTGCAGGAACGATGAGTTTTATCACCATCTTTTATGCGAAGATCAACCCCTTTTTTTACCTCAGGTTACTCAGTATTCCATTCGGTTTTGCTTTGCTGAGCGTACTCGTTATTATCCTTCTTTCAGGAGGAAACGAAGTGTTGTGGTCATACACCCTGTTCTCCCTGCTCCCTCTTTCGGTAACCATGGAGAGCCTGGAAAAAGGGATGCTGGTTTTTTTCAGGGTTTTCGGGGGAATGTGCGCATTATATTTTATCTCCCTGACAACACCTATGACAGATCTCTTCGGCGTAATGAGGAGAGTAAAGATCCCGGACCTGTTCATCGATCTCTCGATGATCATCTACCGGTTTATCTTCATATTCATGGGAAAGGCCCACCAGGTTCACCATGCCCAGCAGATGCGTCTCGGGTACTCGAAACCGGCAGAAGCCATCAGGTCATACAGCATGCTCTTCGGCAGCATATTCATCACCTCCTGGGATGCCGGGGAACATTATATCAGGGCCATGGATTGCCGATGCTACAACGGCAGATTTGCCAAGCTGACCACCTATAACCCGGTTGAATGGAGAACGATGACGGGAGTGATCGTCTACCTCACGGGAATTCTCATCCTGATTCTCATAACTGCAGATATTCATCCCTAATCGATTACCATGGAGAAACTCATAGAAATCAACGGCCTTACCTTTGCATATGCGTACGCCCCTCCGGCGATAAGCGATATCAGCCTGACTATCCATACGGGAGAGAAGATTGCCCTCGTCGGTTCAAACGGTGCAGGAAAATCCACCCTCCTCCTCACCCTGAACGGGATGCTGAAACCGAAAACCGGAGAGATCCTCTTCCATGGAGCCCCGGTTTCATATGACAGGCGATCGCTGCGGTCACTCAGGCAGAAGATCGGATTCGTCTTTCAGGATCCTGATGTCCAGATTATTGCCCCGACCGTGTGGCAGGATGTTGCTTTTGGCCCTACCAACCTGGATTACCCGGAGGAAAAGATCAGGGAAGTGGTCTCCGAGGCACTTCACCAGGTTGGACTCGAGGGTTTCGATAAACGGCCGCCCTACCACCTCTCCGGGGGAGAGAAGAAACGGGTTGCCATTGCAGGAGTGCTTGCCATGGATCCCGATGTCCTCGTCCTTGACGAGCCTACCAGTATGCTTGACCCGGCAGGGAGTGAAGACATCATGGACCTGCTCGATGAACTCAATCACCAGGGTAAAACAATAATCATCTCTACCCATGACGTTGAACTTGCCTACCCCTGGGCCGACCGGATCGTGCTCATGGAAAACGGTCAGGTTATTGCATCAGGGACCCCGGAGGAGGCCTTTTCAGACAGGGAACTGGTGAGAAGGGCCAGACTGAAGACACCGATACTGCTTGAACTCTACCGGGAACTCGCCTCCCGCGGTATCCGGGACTGCATGAAACTTCCCAAAACAGTCCTTGATATCATAGAAATCATCGAACATGAACATCACGGGAGTATCCGGATCTCGGACAACGGTTATGGCATGATTCATGTGGGTGATGTTGACCTGCTGTCAGACACGGAGATTGCCGGCATCATCGCCGGGAGAAGATATGATACCATCGGAGTTATGGGAAGCAGGGCAAAGATATGTGCACGACACTGGGGAATTACCCCTGATATCTCCTATGCAGTGATCGATAAATGTATTCTCCAGGCGATGAACGGAAAAACCAGTTTTATCCTGACAACCGGGGGAATGGCCTCCCGGGTCGTGGAACGGGTTACGCAGTTCAACGAGGTAAATAACCGCTCTATAGAGGTAAAGAATATGCCCGGGAGGATTATACCGCATAAATCGTAACACGTTAGGGGCACCGAATAAAACCCAATCACTTTTTGAGGAACTTACACAAATGGTTACGGAAGATATGACTACTCGTCCACCGGAAAAGCCACCGAC
>JAJRBL010000209.1 GCA_028679485.1 Methanospirillum sp.
CGGTGATCTCTTCAAGGATATTTGCCCGGTCCTGGACCGGTGCCAGAAGAAATGCGGTAAAACCTCCCTGTGCCAGCAGCATGGTCCGGGTGAACCGTTCGAAATCCATCCCGGTATACTCTTCGACAAGGGTTTCGATCTCCTTAATCTTTGTCTCAATGAGTTGGCTGGTGTCAGCATGGGAGAGTTCCCGCACCGGGGTCTGCAACTTGCCATCAGGCCTGGAATATGCCCTTTTCTGGTACCACCTGCTTCTGAATTTGCCTTTTTCCGTTGTAAAGACAACCTCGGCAAGACATTCCCCGGTATTTGTTGACATGATGTCATTCGTGGAATCTGAGATTCTTTTCAGTCTCGGAGTTTTTCCGTACAGGGCAAGGCAGATTCCATCCAAGATCGTGGATTTTCCTGCTCCCGTGGGCCCGGTTATCGCAAAAAAACCGTAATCAGCATAGGATGGTTCGGAGAAATCTATCGACCAGTCTCCCACGAGCGAGTTTAAATTCTTCAGGTGCAGGCTGATTATTTTCATTCAGTCAGTCTCCATCCGATCTTTCTGCTGGTACTGCACCAGTATCTCTTCAAAAGCCCGGGTAAGATCCTCTCTCTCCCCGTCGGTCAGTTCTTCTTCGGTAAGCCTTCTTCTGAACACTTCCCGTTCTGATATATGTTCCAGGGTCTCTCCATCGATCTGTTGCGTCAGGCAGGAACAGGCAGAGAGGGTGTTTGAAATCTTCAGGCACTCGATCCCCGGGTAGCGGGTAAGATCAGACAACCAGTTCTGAAGGGATGAAGGAGGTTCAATGCTCTCAACCGTCACCTCGATCCAGGTTTTTATCCCGTCATGCCGGAGACTGAAGATCATCTCCTCGATATCATGTTTTTTTCCTTTCAAGGATGCCAGTCGCACAAACCGGGGAATAATCCGCTCTTCAATCCGCGGTCTTTCTGATCCCGCGATATCTACGATTATTACCTTTTTCTCCTGGTCTGCTTCAGAAAAGCCCATGGGAATGGGAGATCCGGAGTACCGGATCTCCTCCCTGCCTGCAACGGTCTGGCAGACATGAAGGTGGCCGAGGGCCACATACGAGAGACCGGAGGGAAAAACATCAGCCCCGATAAGAACGGAATTTCCCACGTAACATTCCCTGATCCCATCCCCTGCCCTGGTCTCGCATCCGGTAGCAAACAGGTGCCCGGTGGCCAGTATCGGAGTATGGGGATATGTCGCGTCTCTCCTTTCCATGGCAATATCGGCCACCCGGGCATAATGGCTGATAATACCCCGGGTAAGCTGTATCGCCGGGGATTCTCCGGATTCAGCCGTTGTCCCGGGTCTGATATCCTTCTCCCTGAGAAACGGAACGGCACATACAATAAGACTGCAGGTACCGTTTTCATCCATCACTGAAAGAACCTCTTCTTCGGGATTCCCGGATATGCTTCCGATTACGTGAATATTAAGGAACTGGAGAATTTCTTTTGGTGCCGATAATAATGACGGGGAATCATGGTTTCCTGCGATGATGATCACCCACCTGCAGCAGGTGCGGGTAATGCACCCGAGGAATTCGTAATACATCCTCTGTATCACGCTTCCCGGTGCCGATGAGTCAAAAACATCCCCGCAGATGAGAAGCAGGTCAATTTTTTCCCGGTTAATCGTATCGATGAGCCATGATAAAAACATCCCGGATTCATCATGCCGTTTTCTCCCATGCAGCGTAGCTCCGAGATGCCAGTCGGATGTATGCAGAATTCTCATGCTATCAAATAAATTCGGGAATGCCGGGCATCGATCAGGAATAACCCGCCTCGGCTTTGTCATAAGTAATTACGATATATTCAGAGAGATTCTTTTCTGTCTGCCGGAAGTAGTACCCGGTAAGATCTGAAAGGTAATGAGACTTCGTAAAAAAAAGTGACCTGTGCTATTACGAAACAGGAAAAAAATTAGTTGGTGTATGAAGAAGCACCAAGTTTTGGATTAAATGCGTTGTCAGCCTCAACTCTGATTGCATGAGAGAAGAGAGCAAGTGGAATCTCCATGGGACATAGTTCTTCACACTGGCCACAGTTGACACAGCTGTCAGAGATGTGGGCAAACCTCCGGAGGTGGAACATCGGATCCGACGGAAGTTTTCCCCGGCGAACCATGATGGATTCGTCCCGTCCCTTGAATGCAGTTGCACTGCATACCGGACACTTTTCAATGCAGGAGTAACACTTGATACACCGTGATGTCTCCTTGTCAATGATCTTCCAGAGATCGTCGCGAAGACCGGTGAAGTCTTTCTTTCTCCACTTTTCTCCGAGTTTGAGCATTGCTCCCTCAACCTTGCCACGAATCTCTATGCCTTTTGGATCTGCAGCGCAGGTCTCGAGTTTCTTTGAAGCAACTGCCTTTGAGACGAGATCTGCACCTTTTGCACTGCAAACCTCTACAAAGGTTGCCTTTCCTGCCTTTTCACCGAGTACTCCCCAGTTACCGCAGGCAAGATCTGCCTGGCGGGGGACTTTGTACTTGCAGCGCCGACAGTTGGTTCTTCGTCCATATCCTGCGTCTTCAAGTTCATCGATAGAGATGCCCTTGTGACCGCCTTCATACTCGATTATGAACTGACCTTTATCGATCTCTTCCTTGTGGACTTTATCCGGGTCTACTCCGAACTTATCCTGGATCATTGCCCTGGCCCTGGTCGGATTTACTGAGCCACCACAGTTAACACCGATGGTAAGGAGGTTGTTCAGGTTAATCTCATCCCGTTTTGCTTCTTCAAGCAATCCCATGAGGTCGCATCCTTTTACCACCACCCCGATCTTCATCTTCTTTGCCCCGTCCAGGTAGTTCTTGATGAACGTGGACATGAGCAGGGTACCGCAGTGAAGAGAACCCGCCGTCTGGTCAAGATCCTTGGGATCGGTTATCGCAACAGGGATGGCATCATACAGGTCAAATCCTTTCTGAACCGCAACGACTGCATCCACGATCTTGTTTTCAAGGGCAAATTTCAGAAGTGCGGTAACTGCGCCACCACATTCTGCCTTTTTGGCAAGTCCGCTGTCGGTGGTCCATGCATAGAGGAGATCTCCTTTAGCTACCATGTTTATTTCCCTCCTGCAATCTTTGCAACCGAAACAGCGCAATGCTTGAGTTCGGGCATTTTCGACAGGGGATCAAGGGCTGTGTTGGTCACGTTGTTAACTCCTTCTGCAAAGTGCATGGCCATGTAGAGAACACCTGGTGCAACATCTTCGCCTACCCAGGCAACCGTCTCGGTCTGACCACGACGGCTCTTGAGGACGACCTTGTCACCCTGGATAACTCCCAGACGCTCTGCATCCTTGATATTCATCTGGACATAGGAAGCAGGGACTTCGTAGTCCAGTGCACCACATCTGCCGGTCTGTGTCCGTGAGTGGTAATGGAAGATTAGACGCCCGGTCATCAGGGTGAATGGATACTCCTTGTCAGCGACTTCTGCAGGATCCTTGTACTCAAGACCGAAGAACTGACCCTTTCCACTTGGAGTTCCAAATTTCCCTACGTGCAGGATCGGAGTTCCCGGGTGGTCTACGGCTGGACATGGCCAGATAGTCGATTCAGGCTTTTCCATCCGTTCGTACGTGCAACCGAACATAGAAGGAGTGACTGCACGCATGTCATCCCAGACATCCTTTGCTGTCGGAAGTTCAAAGGTCTTCAGACCCATTCTCTTTGCCAGTTCAGCGATGATCCAGATATCCTCTTTTGACTTACCAGGTGGGTTCACTGCCTTTCTGACACGGTTGACACGGCGTTCTGCACTGGTAAAAGTTCCATCCTTCTCTGCAAAACATGCCCCTGGCAGGATGACATCTGCATACTGACAGGTTTCGGTAAAGAAGATATCCTGGACAACGAGGAAGTCAAGTTTCTGAAGCTGGCGCTTTACATGGTTTGAGTCTGGGTAGGTTACTGCCGGGTTGATACCAAGCAGGTATAATGCTTTGATCTCGTTCCCGCACTGGTTGATCTGCTCGGTAAGGGTGACTCCATACCAGTCAGGAAGTCCGGTAACGCCCCAGGCCTTCTCCATCTTTGCACGATTCTCCGGGACTTCACACTTCTGGTATCCTGAGTAGACATTCGGGTATGCACCCATGTCACAGGCTCCCTGCACGTTATTCTGTCCACGAAGGGGGTTTACACCGACACCCGGGCGACCAATATTCCCGCAGAGCATTGCGAGGTTTCCAAGGGATCTGACATTGTCAGTACCGGTGGTCAGTTCAGTGATACCAAGACAGTAGATGATAACTGCATTCTTGGCATCTGCGTACCTGAATGCAAGTTCCTTGACTTTTTCGAGTGGAACACCGTGGATCTTTTCTGCATCCTTGTAATTCTCAACGGTTTTCTTGAGATCTTCGAAATGTTCTGTCCGCTCTTCAATGAATTTCTTGTCGTGCTTATTCTCTTTGATGATCCAGTACATCATCGAGTTAATAAGAGCGATGTGAGTAGACGGGATAAACTGGTACCAGGTATCTGCGATATGTGCAGTTGTTGAGAAACGTGGATCCACAACAAGGACCGGAATTCCTTTCTGTTTTGCCTGGGCAACACGCCTGCCAGCCAGGGGGTGTGCCTCCATTGCATTTGAACCCCACATCAGGATGAGATCTGAGTTCAGGACATCATCAAAACCGTTTGTTGCAGCACCGGACCCGAACGAGAGAGAGAGACCGGCAACGGAAGGTCCGTGGCAGATCCGTGCACAGTTATCAACGTTGTTTGTTTTGAATGCACACCGGGCGAATTTCTGGAAGATATAACAGTCTTCGTTTACCGTTCTGCATGAGGTATGGAACCCCAGACCTCGTGGCCCGTACTTATCACTTGCCTCTTTGAGTTTCTTTGCAACGAGATCAAGGGCCTCGTCCCAGGATGCCTCAACAAATTTGTCGTTTTTCTTGATAAGCGGTGAAGTCAGCCGATCCGGGCTGTGAACTGATTCCCAGCAGGTGACGCCCTTTGGGCAGAGTTTCCCTTCATTGATGGGACTGCGCTTGCAGGGTTCAACACCTACTACCTTTTCATTTTTAACCACTAGGTTCAGAGCACACCCGACACCACAGTAAGGGCAGGTTGTCTGAACATATCTAATAATACTGCTTTTTGCTACGCTCATTCTTTCACCCGAGTTCTCAGGGTGGAATATCCGATAGAAACCACTACAACTACTATTGCTGGTTACAGGTTCTCTGCCCCGGAATGAGGTAACCACACAACCCTTCCCGGGAATACAATGAATCTGCCTGTCAGTCTATGGATATTCCAACCGGATTATGGCGAATGCATTGTGCATATCACTTTCCTATGATACAACACAGATTCTCCTGCCAGGATAACCTGCGGAAAACGCCAGCGTCTTCCTTTGGTTCTCCTTTCCAGAATTCTTGACGAATTATGGCAACGCGATTCAAATACTGTGCGGCAACATGAACCGGCATTTGATACCTACCCGTTTAGGTATTGTATATCCTGATTCGTGCAAAACCACAGTACAAACAATTTATCTTAAATATCGAAGGATAAATGTTACGAATTACTTTTTATCAGGCTTTCCTCGGGCAAATTACAAAATCTGGCGAGATATCCTAAAAAAAATCGCATTTATCCGGTTTTCATGAATGTTACCGATAAACCGCGCCTGGTATCGGCCTGATCCATATATCCCTGAAAAAAGGGTATGATGATCGTATCTCATTTATTTCCAAAAAATATGAAGTATATATGATGATCTTACAGGTCAGTATTTGAGGGCGCGATAAGGGGCAGGCTGCTATCGGTTGCATTCCCGGTGAATAATGAATGACCCTCATAGCGGAAAGGAGAAGGGAAATAGAAACAAGCCTATTTTTGTGTGGTTTTTATCCTTTCCAGGTATACCCTGAGAGATTCGTGACTATTGAGGGTCATCTACTCATCTTTTACCATATCTGACGATGCGGTACTCGTGAGTACTCATCGTTATGCTCACTACTATATAGAGTGATACTTACTGGCCCACAAATAGGAAAAATATATATGTCCCTGGGCAAAAAGCAAATTTTCATGGATTCTCACCCTTTTCCTGGGAGGATATCCATCTTCTAGATATCGAGGTCAGAATATCTGAGAGTGCCATCCGGGCAGAGGATCTCAAATCTTGCACCTTTTTCATAGGTTCCCGTTTCAATTATGCTGATCCCGGTAATTGCCAATATTTCCCTTGAAAGAAATAACCCCTGCCCGGTATTTCTTCCGTACCTGTACTGAAAAACCATCTCCTTCTCCCTGGCCGGTATACCAACCCCGTCATCCTCGAAGATTATCTTTTTGTTTCCGTTTTGTTCCTCGTACCGTAAGGTAATGGCAGATATCGTATCACCGTATCTGACCGAGTTTTCGATAAGGTTGGAGAAGACTTTCTCAATGAGCGGATCGGCATAGATCTCGATATTCTCCGGGATAGTATTGATCAGGGTGACATGGTGCAGTGACGTATGCTGGACTGATCGTGATACTATCGTTCTGCATTTCTGCCATACCGGTGATTTTATCCCGATATCCTGGTATTCCCCGGTAAACTTAATCGTTTTTACGGTTTGTTTGAGGATATCTGCGGTCTTTCCGATGTATGTCCATACGAGTTCCGGATTATCTGTCTTCTCTGCTTCTGCCAGTTCAAGGTATCCCTGTAATGAATTCAGCTGGTTAAGGAGATCATGCCTGGTAATACTGGCCATAAGCTGCAGTTTTTTATTTGCATTTGCCAGGGCCGCTTCAACCAGCTGGCGTTCATGGTTCTCCTCGGAGAGTTGCTGGTTTGTATCCTGGAGATCGGATAACGTCTTCTGCATCTGATCGTTCAGATAATGCAGCTGTTCATGGGCTATCTGGAGGTCGGCATTGTTTTTTACCGCCACTTCATAGGTGGAAAGCAGGATATTGACAATCTGAAGTCTTGTGGCGGTGATGGTGTGGGATCGATCGGAAAAAACGACATGGAGCGGGGCTGGCTTGTCATCGGAACCTGGTTCCTTTTCTGCCTGGAGAATGTTCCGGATGCGGCTGTGGATGCATTCCGGGGTATATGGTTTGATAATAAAGTTGTCAGCACCGGATTCAAGTCCTCTGATAACATCCACCGGATCGAAAAGATGTGTTACCAGTATTACCGGAATATCTGCCGTATCATTGTTTCTTTTAATCTCGGTACAGAGTTCGTACCCATCCATCTCAGGCATCATGACATCTGTCAGAATGAGAGATGGAGGATTGTTTTTTACTTCACCGAGTGCTTCACGTCCGTTTGAAGCGACGATTACCGAATATCCTGCCTTCTCAAGGATATATCGCAGGTATTCCGCCTGTGTACGGTTGTCTTCTACAACCAGGATCCTTCCCTGGGGTGTGCGGGTTGTTTCAGTCATACGCCGGTATACCTGGTACTGGTTTTATCTCCGCCGGGTGCATTCACTGCAGCCACCTCCGTACGATCCTGATGAGATCATTCTTTTCAAAACTAGATTTTAAAATATATGCATTCGCACCTGATGAAATTCCATGTGCACGATCTTCAGGAGAATCCAGTGCAGTCACAAGAATAACCGGAATTTTGCATAATCTCTCATCGGCACGGATCTTTTCAGTCAGGCTGAATCCATTCATTCGTGGCATATCAACATCAGATACGACAATATCCACGATCTGGTCCCGTAACATCGTGAACGCATCGACCCCGTCGACCGCGGTAATAACCTCGTAACCGGCATTTTCAAGTGTTCTCCTGAGCAATGCACGTGATGTTACGGAATCTTCCGCGATGAGTATCCTTTTATGATATGTCGGACAACTGTAGGATTGAACCAGACTTGCACGCCTGATTCCTTCCTGGATCAATTCAGGAGGATCGAGAACCAGTGCTATCTTTCCGTCGCCAAGAACTGCTGCGCCGGTGATCCGTTTGACTCTTTTAAGCTGATTCCCGAGAGGACGTACAACGATCTCCTGGACCTGGATTACCTCGTCAACAATACATGCGGTTTTTCCTGCACCGTATGCAATAATTACCAGGGGGGCTTCATTATCCGGATTGATATGCAGGTTATCGATTTCTGATCCCAGTATCTCGGTAAGTCTGACGACCGGGATAATCTCGTTCATGTACGTGACGACCGATCTTGAATCCCCCAAAGAGATAGAATCCATGTTAA
>JAJRBL010000210.1 GCA_028679485.1 Methanospirillum sp.
CAACCATTGAACCCCCCTCGTATGTCGCAATCATTGGAAAACCGGGTGTTTTCCAGGCAGGTGATGGGAGGAACCTGGTCTCTATCCGTGCAGAGTCGGTAGCTGCGGTTGATAAAGCAGTTTTGGATTGCTGGATCATGGATACCGCGAAACTAACCCTGGACCGGATAGAGAAGAACACCGATGATCCCGATCACCAGAAGGTATCGGAGGTTTATCAGCGTCCATCTGATTCATACCGGCAGAAAGTCAGGGATGCTCTTTCTTCAATCCAACTCTGAAGAGGTCAGGTAACGGCAATTAGCCGCTCCCGGTATGACGAACTCGAATACCCCCCTCTTTTTACCGTAAGCCGTACAGAATAAATCCCTTTTTTCTTGTAGACATGGCTGGGGTTTTTCTGGTAAGAAAACCCTCCGTCTCCAAATGACCAGGTCCATCTGTCCGGGTTTCCGGAAGACTGGTCTATAAATTGAACCCTGAATGGCGCTTTTCCATTGGTGGGATCAGCACTGAACCCGGCGATAGGTTTCGATGAAGATCCATCCCCTGGTGAGTTTGTCCGGGATGCCACGGGTTTGTTCGTGGGTTTTATCGTAGGCTTCGTGCCTGGTGCCACCGGTGATACTGTCTGCCCGAAAGTCCGGCCTGTATTCAGTCTGCTTCCGGTTGATACCTTTCCGGATAATGAGGGTAATGCATCACCATTGCGCAGAATGGCGTTTCTGATCTCTGATCCGGTTATTGACGGGTTTTTTGATTTAAGGAGGGCAGCAGCCCCGGTTACATGGGGAACTGCCATGGAGGTTCCACTCAGGTACTGATAATTTCCTGCCCTTGATGTACTGTAAATATTCACCCCCGGCGCTGCAATATCAACTGAGTTAACTCCGTAATTGGAGAATGAAGCAAGTTGATCCTTGTAATCCGTTGCAGCAACTGAGATGATATTGCCGCTCGTAAATGCTGCAGGGTACTGGGGCTTTACATCTGAATCAGCCCCGCTGTTTCCTGCCGCACAGATGAATACCGCGGGGGAGGAATCAATGGCATCCTTTAGCGCCTGGGAATACCCGGTTCCGCTCCAGGAATTGGACAATATGGAAACACCCTTCTGCTTTGCATAGAGGATTGCGGATATCGCATCGGAAGTATAACCCGTTCCCTTCGCATTCAGGAATTTAAGCGGCATAATCCTGATATTCCATGCTGTTCCGGTTATTCCTATTCCGTTGTTTCCTATAGCGGCAATGGTTCCTGCGCAATGTGTTCCGTGCCCGTTATCATCCATCGGATTGTTATTTTTTGAGGCGAAATTCCATCCCCTGATATCGTCAATATATCCGTTTTTGTCATCATCTTTCCCATTAATGACTTCCGCGGTATTCTGCCAGATATTTGCCGACAGATCCGGGTGTGTATAATCAACACCGGTATCAATGATCCCTACGATAACCGAGGATGATCCGGTCGTCACGCTCCATGCCTCGGGTGCATCGATGTCTGCATCAGCCGTTCCGTAAAACGGTGCCTGCCCGGTATTCTGCAGTCCCCAGAGGTACTGAAATCCGGGATCGTTTGGGTACCTGGCAGTATTGATAGCCAGTTCTCCCGGATTCTCGGTTTTTCCTGTTGTTTCAACCGGACTAAGCGATATCTTGTAGTCTGGCTCCACGTACAGGACATTTGGGCTGGCATTATACAGTTTCATGGCCTCATCCAGGGATGAGCCGGTAACCTGGACAACCTGCATCCCGGGTAAACCGCCTGAGTTCATGTCCTCCACGACTGAAGCTCCTACCAGTTCATTCGCTTCGGCCTGGACTGACTCCATTGAAGCCTCCGCCCTGGGAGATTCTGTGTCGTACCTGACGATAAGCCGATCCTGGGAATATTCTGCCGAAACCTGCAGGGGTATCCCTGAGACAAGGGAAGGCGAGACCAGATTTTTCTGTTCATATGCCCCCGATGTCATAGGTGCTAATAAACCGGACAGGAGCAACGATACCATGATAAATGAAACAAGATACGGTTTTTTCAAAGAGATCATCGTACACCCGGAAAATACTGATTATACTGCTATTTGCCGTTTATACGAAAGAAGTTTCCCTCTTTTCCCGGATTTGCCCTGTAACCGGGAGGGATCCGGTCGGTCCCGGTATACCAACAGGGAAAGGCACCGGATTCAAATATGTGGGAGGCAAGAAATGTAGTAGTATCAAGTCCTGGTGATGTAAAGAAAAATGGGAGATATTGTCTGCCCGAACTGTAACTCTAAAGATACGGAGTTTGATGATCTCGTGACAACCGAATCCGGCAGTATGATAGCGAAGTGCAGGTGCAATGCCTGTAAACACAACTGGGATATGCCTTTTGGCCTGTAACACCCGAAGGTGTGGATTATATATTCTGGAGCTGTTATGTCAAACAAAACAAATACCATGAGTATCGGCATGATAGTAATCGCCCTCTTCATCCTGAGTTGGGGAATAGTATGGCTCGGTAATGATCTGGGCATATGGATCTTCGATTTTCCTTTCTGGCCCGTGATCATCATCCTCGTTGGGATCACCCTGCTCCTTTACGAGCTGAAGAAATCGATTAAATAACTCCTACTGTTTTCGTTTTGTCAGACTTCCGATATACAGGCATTCGTCCGGGGAGATCAGATCAATCCCTTCGTATTCACCGAATGGTAGATCCAGGCCCCTTACCAGGGTAGCAGGAATCCCCTCGTCTGCCTCACCCATGATGAGTTCCGATGCGGAGGCGATGGTATCTGCAATCGCCCTCCGTGTTACCTTTAGTTCCCTTCCAAAGAGATCCTTTTTTCCCCGTTCATCAGTGACGGAAGGTATTCCTGAACAGGCTATGGCAACACCGCCGCATCCGTATCTCATCGGGTGAGTCCTGCTGTCCACGATAAGCACGGCGATCGCAAGACCGGTCTCTTTCATGAGATCCAGCCGTAACTGACGTGCGGTATCGTCGGGGTCATGGGGGAGCAGGGTAACATGACCTTCCGGGGCGTTTGAACCATCAACTCCTGCATTAGGAAGAAGATGTCCTTGACGTATACAGAGAAGAAACCCGGGAATTCCCCCGATGATGGAATCGGACTCTTCGATCACGATCTCTGCCAGCGAGGGGTCGATGTTGTACTCTCCGGCAAGTCGTACCGCTTCGGGAGAAGGAACAACATCTTTCAGTGCAACAACTCTTCCCTGTGCAGATGCTACTGCTGATTCTGCAAGTACCAGGATATCGTGATCCCGGATTACCAGTCCCTGATGGGTAAGAGCAGCCCGGATATGGGCGAGAAGGGAGTCCCCTGGCTTGATTAAACCTGTTTTTA
>JAJRBL010000211.1 GCA_028679485.1 Methanospirillum sp.
CCCGGTCATGAGTACGGGTGGGTAGAAGTAGACTCAGATCCTGCCGGCGCTGAAGTTACCTTTGACGGAGTATACCGGGGCCCCTCTCCTGTAAGAATTAAGATCCATACTACTGGGACACCCTCTCATCAGGTACTTGTCAGGATGGCCGGGTATTATGACTGGAACTCCGGATTATCGCAAAATCCGGCCCCTGATGAGACAATATCCATTACTGCTGCGCTTGTTCCTGAGGAATCATACGGATCCATCCGGGTCATGTCGTCTCCTTCACGAAGTGTCGCCATACTTGACGGCGGAAGTCAGGATACAACCCCCTGTACGTTCCATGACGTTATACCGGGGACGCATACCATCTCTCTCGTTCATGACGGATATCAGCCGTACTCCACCAGGATCCGGGTATCTGCCGGAGGAGAGGTTCCGGTAAGTGCCACATTAATTTCTGTCCCAGCCACCGGAACCCTATACGTAACCAGTGCGCCGTCAGGTTCCGATATCTGGCTCGATGGTATCTATGAAGGCCAGACTCCGTATCTTGTCTCTGCAGTTGCAGGAGACCATACGCTGGAGATAAAGCATGCTGGATTTGAGACCTGGAGAAGAGATCTCCACGTGAATGCAGGTGAACAGAAGACCGTGGATGCCCAGTTCTCTGTGCAGGGGCCTACCTCAGGTTCCATCCAGGTAGCCTCAATTCCCGGAGGCTCTTCAGTCTATCTCGGTACAGATTATTACGGCCGGACCCCGGGTACCGGGTACCTCGATCTCTCAGATATTGCACCAGGGACCTATTCGATTAGGATCTCACATCCCCAGAATCAGGATTACTCCGGAACAGTGACGGTAAGTCCTGGCCAGACTACAACCGTGCAGGTGGCATTGCCTGCTTCACCTGCTCCGGCATCGGATCATGGCACCGTATCGGTCAGTTCCAGTCCTTCAGGGGCAGATGTGCTTCTTGATAACGTGTTTACCGGGATAACCCCGTTCACTCTGGTCTCAGTTTCCCCTGGCAACCACACGCTGATTCTCCGGATACCAGGGTACGAAGACTCGGTCAGGTCCATACAGATCTCCGCTGGCAACACGACCGATGTGATGGTCGGGATGACCCCGGTATCATCAACACCGGTTCAAACGCAGGCTCCTCCCACACCGGAAAAGACCCCGGTAGGATCATCGGTCATCGCCGGAGTCATGGCAGCCCTGCTCCTGTTTACCCTGGTCTCCTCCCGTCAGAAGTGAGGAAAGAACTATCCCCCTTTTTGCCGATATGTAGGTATGCATCATCCCCAGCTGTACCTGCTCATGCTCGTTCTGCTGCTGTTCGTCTGGACGGTTTATGCAGACGGAAACGAGACGCCTGGTCAGAATGGGGGGAATCTCTCCCAGAATATGATCTTTTCATTTACCAACGCCACCCGCACAGATGCAGGGTCAGGTACTATGGCATCTGGTGAACCGGCTAAAAACCAGAGTGGTTCATTGGAGGAATACTATAACCAGCTGGGAAAAGACTCGGATACCGAGCCGCTTCACCTGAGTTTCCAGGGAATCCCGATGGAATGCCACTTCTGTCGGAAATAAAACATTTGAGGAGGGATGTTAGATCTGTTTCTGAAGAACTGCCTGGCAACACGGCTCATTGCCCTGTTTATCCTGTTCTCCCTGTACTTTACGGTCTTTGGTGCCTGTGCGGCAGATGGGAATACCACCTCAGCCGGCGTCTTTTCGTTCTCAACCCCTGTTCCCGAGGATAATGCTACCTTTACCCTGAATACCTCTACGGAATGGAGTTCTGGAGATGGTATCTCGGTAGAGAAGAGGTATAACCGGATGAGCGACGAGATAGCAGATACGATCCCTTCGGGAGGAGACGGGGAGGCTATTCTGTGCTATATGTGTGTCCCCCAAAGGGTGAATCAGACATCCTGAACCGGATCATCGCCCTTTATGATATCATACACGACATGGAACCGGTCGGGAGAGTATGACCTGACAAACCTGGGCTGTACCGATCTGACGGGGAATGCATGTATCGTGTTCATGCATTCATCCTCCGCAGATACGAGTGCATACAGGTGAATCATTCCTCCTGGTCTGCAAAGCCGGAATGCTGCAGCGAGAAAGGGGATGGTGTCAAGCGGCAGGTTCATGATTATCCGGACAGCCTGGCCCGGGATGATATCAGGCAGATGAATCGCATCAGAGAGAACGGGGATGACATTCCTGAGCCGGTTAAGAGAGATGTTGCGGGTCATGAGAAGAACAGCGTCCGGGTTGATGTCTCCGGCAAAGACCACGGACGCCTTTTCTGCAAGGGTTATCGCAAATGGCCCGACTCCTGCAAACATATCCACCACCCGTTCACCGGTATTCATGAGATGGAGAATCCGCTGTCGTTCTCCTGACAGCCTGGCTGAGAAGTAGGCAACGGAGAGATCGATACGGAACCTGCGGCCGTATTCGATGTATTCAGTGGCTGTTGTATCCTCTCCCGCCAGAACCCGGAACTGTTTCGTCCGGAAAAGCCCTGTTACCGCACTCTCCGCATACAGGACTGTATGAAGCCCGGGCCGCATGGAGAGAATATCTGCAGCCCCGGCTGGATCATCATCCTGCATGATGGCAATACCCCCGATATGTTCAAACCTGGCGAGATCCTTTTGCTCAGGCAGGCATTCAAAATCCCCACAGACTGCCTCGGAAACCATCCTGGTTACCGGAATAAGCAGGTATTCCCCTTCTGCCCGGATCCTGCAGGATCTGTCGAGAATATCCCGGGCAATGAGGTGCCTGCGGACCATTTCCCCCTCGGTCCGGTGGACTCTCAGGCACCACTGTCTCTTCAGCATCCCTTCACTGTTATGACTTTCCCGGTATAACTGGTATGTATGGAAGATTATCTCCGCAGGTTGCGGGATGGCTCGCTCAAACTCTATGCACTCGAGAAGGAACTGCCCCCGAAAGATGCGATAGCGATCAGGAGACGTTTTATCGAAGAAGAGACGGGGACAAGTCTCAGTCGCATAGGTGACTGTTCGGTTGCCCTTGATGCCATCGTGAAGAAGAACTGCGAAAATATGATCGGGACAGTCCAGGTACCGGTCGGGGTGGCAGGGCCGGTCATCATCAGGGGAGAACATGCACAGGGTTCCTGGTATCTTCCGCTGGCAACAACGGAAGGGGCGCTTATAGCATCGGTGAACCGGGGATGTAGTCTTATTACCACCGCAGGAGGGGCTGATGTCAGGATCTTCAGGGATGGCATGACCCGTGCCCCGGTATTTGCCACCAATAGCATCATCCACGCGAAAGAGGTGACAGACTGGATTGCCGCTCACCGTGATGATATCTCCCGGGAAGCGGAGTCAACCACCCGTCACGGAAAACTGACCGGCATCGAGACGACAACGGCAGGAACATCAGTCTTTATGCGTCTCTCTTTCTCTACCGGCGATGCGATGGGTATGAACATGGTCACCATTGCCAGCGCAAAGGCAGCAGAACTCATCTCCCGGATGACCGGTGCCCGTCTCATCGCCCTTTCAGGGAACTGGTGTACTGACAAGAAACCTGCAGCGGTGAACATGGTGATGGGAAGGGGAAAGACCGTCTCTGCCGGTGTCCATCTTACCGGGGAGATGGTGGAACGTGTCCTGAAGACCGATACGGCCTCCCTTCTCGAGGTGAATACCAGGAAAAACCTTGTGGGATCAGCGAGGGCAGGTTCCCTGGGATTCAATGCCCAGGCCGCAAACATCGTTGCCGCCATGTTTATCGCCTGTGGCCAGGATCCTGCCCACGTCGTGGAAGGATCCCTCTGCGTGACGACCGTCGATCCCGTCCCTGACGGGGTGTATGTCTCGGTTACCCTTCCAGCCCTTCCGGTGGGAACCGTCGGCGGAGGAACCGGTATCGGGACCCAGGCAGAATGCCTCCGGCTCCTCGGGGTATCAGGGGGAGGAGATCCCCCCGGAAGCAACTCCAGGAAACTTGCAGAGATCATTGCTGCCGGCGTTCTCGCCGGTGAATTATCGCTCCTTGGAGCCCTTGCCGCACAACATCTTGCCCGTGCCCACAGTACGCTTGGCAGGTAGTTCCTTTTTCATTATTCACTCAACAACTCTTTCTTTCCCCGGGCCGAACCATCTGGTATGAAGTCTGAACAACAGATCAGACCATCAGAGATGGCAGGCAGAATGATAATTCCCGTTATTCTGTTCTGTGGGGTGTTTCTCTTGCTGGCTGTGCCGGTTGTCGCAGTTGAAGGCTTTCCGGAGACTCATTCAGGGAATTCGTACGAGGGATGGGATTTGGATCTCGTATCCAGGATCGATGCCGGGATCTTTCCGATGGTTGAAGTAACCTGGACTCCGGAGCCTGATGATACCGCAATCCCGAAGTCATCGACCGATCACTGGGTCAAGCTGGCATACTTTCCGCCTGGATCCCTGGAAGGCCAGCCAGCACTGCTCTCCGGGTACGTCGGGGGCAGGTTTTACAATGCAGAAGTGACTGTCACCGGAAAAAGGAAAGTAAATGATGAATTCCACGATATCGTCACCATCACCCCCGAGGAGAACGGGGTGTTTGTCTGGGCAGTTCCCGATGCCCTGCGTGACGTAACCTATTTCCAGGCAGTTGCAAAGGTTGGGGGGATTCCCGTAAAGTCCGAGATCGTGACGACATCAGGCCCCAGCGGGTATGTTCCCGCAGGGTCAGGTTCATCTTCTGCCTCCTCTGCAGAGCGGGATCCTCTTCCGGCAATCACCCGGATGAAACTCTCTGCAGATACGCTCCACCCGGATGTCGGTGATGAAGTTCAGCTTACGGGCAGACTGACAGACAGTAACGGCAAAGGAGTAGCAGGGGTAAAGATCACGATAGAAGTCCCCGATCTCGGAACAGATTTTCTCCCCCTGACAAGTGCGACAACCGATAGCGACGGGAGTTACACTGTGACGATAAATACCTGGCAGGAGGGTGTTGTCCCGGTACGGGCGGTATTTGAAGGGAATGACGAGTACCTTGCATCAACAAGTAACACGCTGAACTTCTCCACCAGTACCCAGAAGACCAATCCGAAGATCACCGAGACTGATGACGATGAAAATCCGTTTGGCAGGATGTCGGCAATTGGAATAGGTGCTCCTACAAACCTGTAAACTTTTTTACGGCTGTAAAAATCCGACATCCGGAAACGGAATCGTCTGCTGGAGAAGCAGAGCCAGTATCTGGGGGATAAACAGGCATATGATAACCAGCATCCTGATAATGGGGTGATCGATCTTTTTGAATGCCAGGATCGTTATTAAAAACAGTATTACGAGTGATATGAGCCATGTCCACGACCATGATGCCATGGAACCGAGCGTCAGCGAGGTTACGGTATATCTGACCAGTGAGGCAAGGGCCAGGTTACCGACGATTATCGCAATCAATGCAAAAATAATATCCACAACGACAAGGCTTCGGGTTCCGGCTGTCACATGCTTAAATTCCTGTTAAAACCGGATAAAGATTATGGTATGAGCAGCGGTTCTCATCCCATGATGTACGAAACCCTGTTTTCATGGTTCCCTCCCCAGCTGGGTGATCTTTACCTCGGCATCCGCAAGCCTCTCCTCGCATTCCCTGATGAGGGCTGTTCCCTGTTCGTAGAGTCGTATCATCTCCTCTAGGCTCGTTCCGCTGTCTTCTATCTTTCTCACGATCTCTTTCAGTTCAGTTATCAGTTCTTCATATGTTTTTGTCATGATGCACCCTCCTGATCTCTGCATCTGCGATTCCATCGGCAAATCGGATCCTGACTGCATCTCCCGCACGAACATCAGCTATGGAAGAGATGAGACATCCATCCTTTTGCACAAGGCAGAATCCTTTTCTGAACATGGATTGTGGGCCTTGTGCCGAGATGGTGGCAGATAATGATCTCAGTTCCAGTACCCAGCGTTCAAGCCTGGTATGCGCCGATCCGTTCAGTCGTTCCCTGGTCTCTGCAAGGGATGACCTGCGTTCCGGAATATCCCTGGAGAGAAGTGCCTTTGGATCTCTTCCCCCAAGCCGTCCTTTCAGTTCCAGAAGGAGAAGTTCTGCGCGGTGTGTTGATCCGGTCCCGGCCTGTACCATCCGTTCGGTAATATCAGCGAGGTATTCCCGTCTTTTTGTTACCTCCCGGGCCAGTCTTCCGGGAGAAATCCATTCCCTGATGGTATTCATCTCCTCCTCAGCTTTTTCAAGCCTTTTCAGGAGGATATGGAAGATCCGCCTGTGGAACTGGCTGAGAATCTCGAGTTCGCCCTTCCGGTCCGGGACACACTGTTCTGCAGCGTGGGACGGCGTGGAAGCGCTGAAATCTGCCGCAAGGTCTGCCAGGGTGATATCCACCTCGTGGCCGACAGCCGCAACAACCGGGACCGGACAGGTCACAATGGCCTCGACGACCAGGGGATGGTTGAAAGGGAAGAGATCCTCGTAACTTCCCCCCCCGCGCCCGACGATGAGCACGTCGACTAACCCCTGAATCCTCCTGATGGCTGAAACGATCTCCTCGTGGGCATTTGCCCCCTGTACCGCAGCCGGAGAGAGGATGATCTCTGCCGGAAACCGCCCGGAGATGACATGCTGGATATCGTGAATGACAGCGCCGGTGGAAGAGGTAACGACACCAATTCTTTCAGGATACGGGGGCAGGGTCCGTTTCCGTTCAGGGCTGAACCATCCCTTCTCAGCCATCTCGCGGCGCCATCTCTCGATCAGGAGG
>JAJRBL010000212.1 GCA_028679485.1 Methanospirillum sp.
GGGCCGATCACAAGCTCATCGGGACACAACTCCAGGCAACCATGGATCTCCTGGGGGAGAAAGTCCCGGAGATTGTATTCTTTGAGTTCGTCTCCCTGCCTGAGGGATCCATGAGTACCCGGAAGGGCAAATTCATATCTGCAGACGAACTGATCGAAGAGACCGAGAAGCGTGCCCTTGAAGAGGTTACCACGAGAAGAGCAGAACTCTCTCCCGGGGAACGTGAAAAGATCGCACATGCCGTCGCAATCTCGGCGATACGGTATGATATCGTCAGGACAATCCCTGAGAAGAGCACGGTCTTTGACTGGAAAGAAGCACTTGACTTCGAGAAACAGAGCGGGCCGTATATCCAGTATGCCCATGCCCGTGCATGCAGTATCCTTGAAAAGGCAGGAACGTTCACCCCCTGCTACGAGGTGCTAGGGGAGGGAGAGACCGTCCTGGTAAAGCAGATAGCACTGTTCCCCAAGGTGATTCAGGACGTCGTTAACGAGTTAAAACCGTATCTTCTTGCCATATATGCGAGAGAACTCGCAGATATATTCAACTCGTTCTACCATGCCGAACCGGTTCTCCGGGCAGATGAGAAAACCAGGAACCGGAGACTCACCCTTGTGGATGCAACCAGGAATACGTTAAAAGAAGCACTTGAAACGCTGGGAATCGATGCCCTCCGAGCAATGTGAACCGCCGGAAAAAGTACTCCGGGGAATGGGATACCAGTTTTTCCATCCCCGTGCAGGGGCTGCCCTCAAGCCCTGCCTCTGGTGCAAGCGATCGCTTTCGGGGGGAGAGCAGTGCTACAAACACCAGTTTTACGGGATTTGCAGCCACAAGTGTGTACAGCTGACTCCCACCCTGAAATGCAACCACCGCTGTCTCTTCTGCTGGCGCTCTTTTGAACATGAATATACCGGAGAGAAGGAACTCCCCCCTGAAGAGATCGTTTCTCGCATACCCTTTCTTCAGAAAAAAGCCCTCGGAGGTTACAAGGTCTCCCCAAAGGTGACAAAGGAGCGGTGGGAAGAGGCACTCCGGCCGGATCAGTATGCAATATCACTCTCCGGCGAACCGACCCTTTATCCCCATCTTCCCCTGCTGATTGATCTGCTTAATCAGACAGGAGGCACAACATTCCTCGTATCGAACGGAACGATGCCGGAGCAACTGAAACGATGCCATCCGTACCAGAAATACGTCTCACTCACCTCGCCGGACAGGGGGACATACCTGAAGATTGCACGGCCGGACGAGGATTACTGGGACAGGATTCTGGAAAGCCTCGCCGGGCTCGGGCATGCAAACGAGGAGAAACACCGCACGGCGATCAGGATTACCCTCGTGAGGGGAATAAACGACCAGGATCCTGAAGGGTACGCACGTATCATCCAGGAGAGCGGGGCTCAGTTCGTCGAAGTGAAGGCATACATGCATGTCGGATACAGCCAGCGGCGGCTTACGATCAGGCATATGCCGCTTCATGATGAGATTCAACGGTTTACCTCACTGCTGCTCCCCCATCTTTCGTACCATGTCAGGGGAGAGAACAGCCTGTCCAGGGTGATCTGTCTGGAGAGAGATTCATGAGATTTGACACAGAAGAGTTTAAAAAAAGAGGAAAAGAGGATTTCGAAGCAGCCTGGCATGCAGGCCCGTCTATCCTGACACCTCCGGCTGCAGGGAAGATCTACCCTCGGCTTGAATTCAGGAAAGCCAGGGAACACCCGGTCTTTGAGACCATTCACCGGCTCAGGAAGGCATACCTTGCCCTAGGATTCGATGAGGCTGAGAACCCGATCATCGTGGACGAGCAGGAAGTATACCGCCAGTTCGGGCCAGAAGCCATGGCAGTCCTTGACCGGGTCTTTTACCTCGGCGGGCTTCCGAGGCCAAACGTCGGGATCGGGAAGGAACAGATCCAGAAGATCAACCAGATTCTTGAACGAAACCTCTCTGACGAGGAGGAGGAGTCACTCAGGAAGACACTCCATGCCTACAAGAAGTCCGAGATCGACGGGGATGAACTGACCCATGAACTATCGGAAGTACTGCATACTGATGATGCCCGGGTTGTGGAGATACTGGACCGGGTCTTTCCCGAATTCAGGGAACTGAAACCCGAATCGTCCAGGCAGACACTTCGGTCCCACATGACCAGCGGGTGGTTCCAGACCCTGGGCTCGATCTGGGAGAAAGTGCCCCACCCGATCCGTCTCTTCTCGGTGGACCGGTGTTTCAGAAGAGAACAGGCAGAAGACTCGCACCGGGTCATGAGTTATCACTCGGCATCATGTGTAATCGCCGGTGCGGATGTCACTATAGAGGACGGAAAAGCAGTTGCCCGTGCGCTTCTTTCGGCATTCGGGTATACCGACTTTCAGTTTCGCCCGGATGACAAGCGTTCCAAGTATTATATGCCGGATACCCAGACCGAGGTGTATGCCGCCCACCCGGATCATGGATGGGTAGAGGTGGCCACCTTCGGGATCTACTCGCCGGTGGCTCTTGCTGAGTACGGAATAGGTGTCCCGGTCATGAACCTCGGGCTCGGGGTTGAACGGCTTGCCATGATCATGAACAAGGCACGCGATATCAGGGAACTCTGTCACCCGCAGTTCTATCCGCCCCGGTATTCTGACACCGATCTCGCGAGAGCAGTCTCACTTGCACAGGAGCCGAAGACACCGGAAGGAAAACTGGCTGTGCGGAAGATCATGGCAGTTGCCGAAGAGAACGGGTCGGCTATAGGCCCCTGCTCATTCCCGGGGTTCGAAGGCATGCTTTCCGGGAGGATGATCCGGATCTTTGTAGAGGAACCGGAAGAAAAAGCAAAACTTCTCGGGCCTGCGGCACTAAACGAAGTATTCGTTTATAACGGCGCGATCCTGGGTGTCCCTGATACGGAGAAGTTTGCCGAGGTGAGAGAGAACGGGGTGCCGGCCGGTATCTCTTACCTGTTTGCAGGGATATCACGTGCGGTAAGCGAGATAGAAACGGCAGCACTATTCGGAACAGGAACCGAGGTCCAGGTAAAAATGGCACGACTTCCCAGTGATATCAACCTGGTAATCGAGCCCTGGGCGATGAGGTACATCACCGACAATAATCTCAAGACTGATGTCAGAGGGCCGGTTTTTCTGACGATACGATCTGAAATTATCACCGGAGCATGATATTTCCTTAAAAAAATGTGTTTTTAAAAATATTTTTGCAAATATACCCCATTTCTGATATTTTTTCATCTTCTCTCTTTGTCAATATTGAGCATTATCTAAGGGTTTCTTCCAAAATCCTTATCAGTTTTGTGTACAATATTCAAACACACAGGAGAGATGGTACTTCCTGATCGATACATTGGGAAAATACGCTTCTTTAGGGGATGCAAAGATGGATGGGATTCGAATAATAAGGCCGGCGATAATACTGGTCGTTCTGTTCAGTATACTGGTGATGGCAGCAGGGGCAGTTCCTCCTCTGCCTGCTGAATATTATGGAAAGGTATCAGTAGACGGTACTCCGGCCGTACCGGGAACGGTTCTTGTTGCAAAGATTAATGATCAGGTACGGGGGAAGATGGTTATCTCCACTGCCGGGCAGTATGGCGGGACCGGTATCTTCGATGAAAAACTGGTAGTCGGGGCAACCGAAGATGATATAAAATCAGGAAATGCGGTTATCACCTTTTACCTCGGGGACAAAAAAGTGGATCAGACGGTTCCTTTTGAACCGGGAATTGCCAAACAACTGGATTTATCCACGGGCAGAGTTTCTGGGATCATCGCTGACTTCACGGCCACACCGACCTCAGGCAATCCACCGCTCACGGTCCAGTTCACCGATACTTCCACCGGAAATCCGACCATGTGGTCCTGGGATTTCGGAGACGGAACCACTGAGGGAATGCTGGCAAACCCCTCACATACCTACCAGTCACCGGGAACCTACACCGTGAAACATACGGCAAGTTCACAGACTGGCGGATCAAACACCAGGGTGAAGGAAGGATACATCACGGTAGGGCAGACCGGGGGCATCAAGGCATCCTTTACCGTAGACAAGCGAAGCGGGCCAAAACCCCTGACGGTTCAGTTCACTGATACTTCCACCGGAAATCCGACCATGTGGTCCTGGGACTTCGGGGATGGAACAACCCAGGGTATGTTTGCAAACCCCTCACATACCTACCAGGAAGCGGGAGTATACTCGGTTAAACTGACTGCCTCAAGCGCAACAGGATCTGACACGAAAACCGAGAATGATTATATCTCGGTAACTGGTGATATTCCTCCGCCGGTGGCGATGTTTGAGGCAACCCCGCTTTCAGGGGACGCCCCGCTCAGGGTGAAATTCACCGATCTCTCCCTCGGACCACCGACCTCGTATATCTGGGACTTCGGGGATGGAACGACATCGACAGAATCCAACCCGATGCATGAGTACCTGGCCAAGGGCGTTTTCACGGTGAAACTGACCGTGAAGAACAGCGGCGGATCCCATACGATGAAGCGGGACAACTACATCACCGTAGGGGGAAGCTCCGGTATCATGGCTGAATTCACCGCGATGCCAACCTCAGGAGTTGCTCCGCTCACGGTCCAGTTCACCGATACCTCCACCGGGCACCCGACCATGTGGTCCTGGGACTTCGGCGACGGGACTTCCCAGGGCATGCTGGCAAATCCATCGCATACCTACCAGGTTCCGGGGACGTATACCGTCAAGCTGACGGCCAGCTCCCAGACCGGAACCAGTACCAAGGTCAAGGAAGGATTCATCCAGGTCAGTCCCTCCGGTGGTATCGTGGCTGACTTTATCGGCAGCCCGAC
This sequence comes from Methanospirillum sp., assembly GCA_028679485.1. Lineage (GTDB taxonomy): Archaea > Halobacteriota > Methanomicrobia > Methanomicrobiales > Methanospirillaceae > Methanospirillum. Next base: position 4,830 of record JAJRBL010000212.1, read on the forward strand.
ATGCGGAAATGCACCGCTTACCGTCCAGTTCAGTGACCGGTCACAGGGTCGGCCGACCATGTGGTTCTGGGACTTCGGGGACGGGGGTACGGCACTTGTTGGAAACCCGGTTCATATTTACAAAAACCCGGGAAGGTACACGGTTAAACTCACCTCGAGCAACCAGGCATCGTCAAACACGGCGATAAAAACCGATTACATCATGGTCCAGTCAGGGCCGGTGGGATTCGGATCTATCAGGATCATCTATGCACCGGACCGATCCTCGGTCTACGTGGACGATGTGCTGAAAGGTGAGACACACTTCCTCCAGACATTCGTCGTCGACAATCTCCAGGCAGGGGAACATCAGATCAGAATCTCAAAGCCTGGATTCAGTGACTATGTCGCACGTGTACCGGTCATCTACGGTCACCCGACCGATGTTATTGCAGATATGCGGATCCTGCCGTCCCAGAACGGAATCCTGAGCGTGTACACCTACCCGGTCGGATCATCGGTCTATATCGATGGTGTTCTTGCCGGGAACGGACCGCTCTGGAAGGCTGATGTTCCCCCGGGAGTGCACCAGGTAAAGGCAACGTCACCAGGCTACCTTGAATGGTCACAGAATGTCGAGGTCAGGGGAGGGGGAAGTGTAACGTATGTGACGGCTGCCCTGTATCCCGCCTGGTGGACACCGATATACGGATACATCATGGTCTCCTCGCTCCCCGGGAACGGTGCGGTGTTCCTCGACGGGGTATCCCAGGGCCATACCCCGATAACCCTCTCCCAGGTTCCCCCGGGCCAGCACACGATACGGATTGAATTACCCGGGTACCAACCCTGGCAGCAGGCGGTTAACGTGATGGAGGGCAGAACTGCCTATGTTCTTGCCCAGATGACGAGCGGAAGCGGGGGAGGAGCAGTCCCGGTACAACCGGTTGTCCCGACGAACCCGGTAAATCCCACCAATCCCACTAATCCGATAACCCCGCCTAACCCGACTAATCCAACAAATCCCACGAACCCGTCTAATCCGATCATCGCATCGGCCGGCGGGGCAGAACCGGCTGCAGACCAGATAATCATGGCATCGGTCCCATCGGCAGATACCTCAGAGGCAACCGTCCAGACATCTCCAGCAGGATCAGGTGATGTTGCCGCCTCACCAGTACCGGCAGATATTGCCACAGGCACTGCAGATACGACAAGCACAACCGGAACAGAGGAATACTCGGTTGCCTCTGCTCCTGCAGATAATGCGTCCGGGGTAGCCGGGCAGGCAGCTCCGATGCAGAACACTTCAGGTGATGCAATAGTATCGGTTACCTCGGCTGACAATGCATCAGGTACCCCAGTCCAGGCAACTCTGGAACAGACCACAACAGAGGATGTATCAGGAGCCGTACCGACCGATAACGCAACCGGCGTTCCTGCCATGCAGACCGAAGCAGGACAGGGTATCTTCTCCATAACCTCTGCCCCGTCTGACGGCAACGTAAGCGGCGGATCTCCGGAACAGGCCGGATATTCCCCTATCCAGACGAATTAATCCTAATCCTATATCCGGATAGATAAGAATTCATTCCTTCCCTTTTTTCCGGTAAAAAAAACTTAGAAAGAATCGTACATTCTGACGATTATTCTTCAGAGATGTTCAGAGATGACCGGGTTTATCATCTATTTTTCCGTTTCTTCAAATGACCGGATGGTAAAGATAGAAAACGTGCATCTTTCCTTCGTTTATTAGAGTGCAAAGTAATACGTTTAGAAATAATTGAAGTGAAACGGCGAGTATTTCAAGACGTACAATCAGATCAGCGCTTCATAGTAATAAGCAAACTTGATACCCGTACAAGAGACGAGGGATTCGCCATCAGCACCGTAAAAAACCCATGCTGCATTCAGGGGAAACGAACTGTTGGTCAACCCGGCTACCGGTACCAGGTAACTTTGACCACTATCTGGGACATGGCAGTATGGGATGATATCCTGGATGGTTATCACCATATTCCCCCCGGTTCCATTGGTGACGGAAGCTTCCCCACCCTGAATATACCCCACATAGCCGGGTGATTCTTCAGCGATACAGAATCCTCCAGAAGGTACCAGCAGGAGTAAACAGATGAATCCAAGGGGGATGTTAAGATTCATGCATTTACCCATTACTTGAGGAAAGATATTTTTTTTGATCTACGGTACGTTACCGGAAGGATCATGTGAAAGAGTAAAGGAACACTTCCTATGAGAACAGTCCCTACAAAATCTCATAACCTGACTTTTTATATTAAATCATAGCGAGGATAGGAGTTACCCAATTACATTGAAAACAAGTCTCCCAAAAGACTAAAACCACTTTATACTATCCAAAAAGGGAGAGTTACCTAATGGGCCCGCTGAGATTCGAACTCAGGATCTCCGCCGTGTGAAGGCGACGTCATAACCAGCTAGACCACGAGCCCAGACAAAAAGAATGAAATGCACCGATCGGGATTCGAACCCGAGCTATTGGCTTGGAAGGCCAAAGTCATACCTCTAGACCATCGATGCAAATGCTCTATTACGTTCTCAATATATCCATATAAGTGTATCCATGGTATTGTATTGAAGTCATCCAACCCTGCACTCATTCAATCCCTTCTTCCGGGGCATTAATCCGGATTGGGTAGAATACGGGTACCTATGCATATACAGGCAGTCCTTCTTGATATCGACGGGACACTCATGATAGGAACCGAACCGATTCCCGGAGCCGCTGAAACACTCCGGTACCTGGCTGAAAACCGGATCCCGTACAGGTTTATCTCGAATGGCACGAGGAGATCCCGGGCTAATGTCCTGAAGAAACTGGAGAGACTGGGTGCCCCGGTCTCTCGGGATCAGATCGTTACTCCTGCGGTCGCTGCGATTGCCTACCTGAAAAGAAAAGGAATTACCGCATGCAACCTTCTCGTGACGGAAGATCTCCTGCATGACTTTACAGACAACGGGATCTCCCCTGATCCAGGGGCCTCCACGATCGTGATAGGCGATGCTGCCGACGGGTTCACCTACCATGCGATAAACCGGGCATTCCGTTCCCTGCTCTCCGGCGGAGAACTGATAGCCCTGGAGAAGGATCGGTACTGGAAAGATACTGACGGGTACTCTCTCGGGGCAGGACCATTCGTCTCGGCCCTTGAATATGCAGCAGGATGCAGGGCGATCCTGATGGGAAAACCATCCCCCCTCTTCTTTGCCTGGGCAGAGAAGGGGCTATCAGCCGTCGGGGGAAGAACGGCCATGATCGGCGATGACCTCATGACCGACATCAAAGGGGCACAGGATGCAGGCCTGCTTGGAATCCTCGTTTTTACAGGTAAAACCACGGAGAATGAGACTGAGTCCGGCCAGGTAAACCCTGATGCCAGTCTAGCCTCGATCTCCCTCCTTCCCCGGTTCCTGGAGACAGGCGAAAACCACCCGGTAACCGGTGAGTGATCATCAGATAAGAGAGTGCTAATGAGGATACAGGTGTAATGTATGGAAAGGAAGAGCAAAACCATGCAGCATAATCTACAGATGACCGATCTCTCCGACCAGGACCAGGAGCGACTCGCCCTAACCGGTCTAGAGGTGGACATGAAGAACCGGTCAGGCAGTTTCTTCCAGAAAGATCAGGATGTCTGCCATGTCACTTCTGATTGCGAGGGAATTGAGTTCCTCACCATACAGACGGCACTGGAACAATACCCCTGGGTCAGGGATTACATCTGGAAAGCAGTCTCCGCAGACAAGGACAAATACACCCGGTATGTCGCCTCGCAGACCGATCCGCGTGGCTTCGTGATCATCGCAAAGAAAGGAACAAAAAGCATCTACCCCCTCCAGGCATGCCTTCTCATGTCTGACTCACCGGTGCAGCATGTCCATAACATCGTCATCGCCGAGGAAGGCGCAGAACTCCATATCATCTCCGGCTGCACCAGTGCAACAGCCAGGAACAGCGGTGTGCATATCGGGGTTACCGAATTCTATGTGGCAAAAGGTGCAAAAGTCACCTCCACCATGATCCATAACTGGGGAAAAAATATCGCGGTGTTTCCCAGATCCGCATCTATCGTGGAAGAAAACGGGGTATTCCTCTCGAACTATGTCTGCATGGAACCGGTAAGGAAGATCCAGATGGCACCGGTATGCCACCTCCAGGGTGAGGGAGCCATAGGAAGGTTCTCCAGTGTTGTGGTATGCACCCCCGGATCATTCATGGATCTCGGCTCCGCGGCAATTCTCGAGGCTAAAGGCACGAGTGCCGAACTCATCACCCGGGCTATCACCACGGGGGGAACGATCATCTCACGTGGACGCATTGACGGACGCGTGAAAGGTACAAAGGGACATATCGAGTGCAAGGGGCTGATTCTCAGGGACGGAACGATCCATGCGATCCCGGAGATCAAGGGCGACGTGATGGATACCGAACTCTCCCATGAGGCCGCGGTGGGAAAGATTGCACGCGACGAGATAGAATATCTCATGGCACGGGGACTGGACGAGGAGACTGCCACGGCAACCATCATCCGCGGATTCCTTGATGTGAAGGCCGACGGTCTCCCGGAAGTCCTGCAGAACCAGATAAATACTGCAATCAACGCGGCCGAAAAGTCAGGATTCTGATGATGAACAGCAACCGGGCAGAAGAACGCGAATACATGGTAAAGACCCAGATCCAGGCACGCGGGGTCAGAAACGAGTCTGTCCTCCATGCCATGAATAAGGTCCCGCGTCATCTCTTTGTCCCGGAAGAGTCTGCCCGGGAGGCCTACCAGGATTATCCGCTTTCGATCGGCAACGGACAGACCATATCCCAGCCATACATCGTGGCGCTCATGACCGAACTCCTCGACCCTCAATCAGGAGATCTTATCCTTGAGATTGGTTCAGGCTCCGGGTACCAGGCAGCAATTCTCGCTGCATGCAAAGCCAGGGTTATCACCATCGAACGGATCAGAGAGGTTGCGGCTCGTGCCGAACAGAACCTGAAGCAGGCCGGCGTAACCGGGGTTACGGTACTCACCGGTGATGGAACAACCGGGTACCCGGAAAACGCCCCCTACGACAGGGTACTTATCACGGCAGCAACACCCCGGATACCGCCCCCCCTTGTAGATCAGCTTGCAGAAGGAGGATACCTGGTCGCACCGGAAGGTGACCGGGATATTCAGCAGCTTGTCCGTCTGAAGAAAAACCGGGATGAGATCTCAATTGAACGGTTCGGGACAGTCAGGTTTGTACCCCTGCTCGGAAGGTACGGATGGAATAAAGACGAGGAAAATTAGATGCACCCGATAAACAATGCCGTAAAAACTCTTGTATCGATGCTTGATGACTGTGGAATTGAAGACAGCCCGGTAACCCTTATGCCTGATTACGATCTCCCCAGGTGCACGTACGAACACGGGGTCCCGGTGAAGGTACATTTTGGCGACAGATCCGCGGTATTCGTATCTGAAGAACCGGTAAAGGCAACGACCAAGGCCTCGTTCATGAGGGATGCACCATTAAAAAAGAGTGCCCAGCGTGCTGCCGCTGCAGGGATAATCAATGCGGTCTCAGGATTCCTCTGTACCATACGAAGACTGCATGCCTGCACGAAAGAGGAACATACACCCTGCAGGGAGGAACTGAAGAAGATACTCTCCGGAAAAAGGATCTACTGCTGCGGGAATATGCCTGATGCACGCAAAATTGCCGGATCAGTTGTTGAAGATCCCAAAGCCGCCGATCTCATCCTGATAACCGGTGATGGCCTGGTCAGTGATGCCGGAGAGATCCTGAGTGAATATCCCCCTGAAAAACTGTTGTATCTTGGACCATCGACAACCGGAACCGCAAGTATGCTTCGCTCTCCGCATTTCTGTCCGTTCGGAAGAGCAAACCTTCAAACCCCTGAAGAATGAACAGATCTGGTATGCTGTTCGGCTCTTCCGGAATTCGAAGAAGATATAACGACGATCTGATGATTCTTGCCCTCAAGGTGGGGATGTCAGTTGGTTCACGTTCCGGACAGGTTATCATCGGACGGGATACCAGGACCACGGGATCCCTCCTTTCTGCAGCCTTCAGGGCAGGAGCCTGTGTATGCGGTGCAGACGTAACCGACGGTGGAATCACCCCCACCCCGTCGGTGGCATATACTGCCCGTGAAGCTGATGCAGCATGCATGGTAACGGCTTCCCATAACCCGGAAGAGTATAACGGGCTGAAACTCTTTAATCCTGACGGATCCTCGTTCTCCAGGGTCCAGCAGGAAGAGATAGAAGAGAAACTCCCGCAGGTACACTCCAAGGACTGGAAACGGCAGGGAACGATCATGCCGGGTTACCTGGCTCAAAAGCATGCTAAAGCGATAGCAGAGAAGATCACCCTCTCCGAGGGACTCAAGGTACTTTTAGACTGCGGGAATGGCGCAGGATCCGTCATCACCCCGTCATTACTGACCGGCATGCATGCAAAGGTCACCGCACTCAATGCAGACGTATCAGGTACTTTCATACGCCCCTCGGAGCCACTCCCGGAATATCTGCCCTGGATTCCAGAATTAATAAAAAAGAACGGCTTTTCCTGTGCGGTCATCCACGACGGGGACGCAGACCGGATGATGGCATATGGCCCTGACGGGAGATTCATCCCGGGTGATACCCTCCTTATCCTCTTTGCCAGGTATCTCGGAGCAAAGCGGATCGTAACAACCTATGATACCTCCATGGCTGTTGAAGAGATAGCCGAGGTCAGACGGACCCCCGTAGGGGATGCCTTTGTATCCGAACAACTGGTCAGGTGGGGGGATTTCGGAGGAGAGCCATCCGGAGCATGGATCTTTCCCCGGATGTCGTACTGCCCTGACGGCCCGTATGCTGCAGCCCTGTTCTGCGAGATGGTAAGCGAATGGGATATCCTCGCCGAGATAGCGTCTATCCCTGCATATCCCATCCTGAGAAGATCCCTTGAACTTCCCTCTGTGCAGGATATCTTGTTTGCCCTGGGGGCTGCCAATCCGACCGACGGCATACGGATAGAAGAGGAGGACGGCTGGTGCCTTATCAGGGCAAGCGGAACAGAACAGAAGATCCGTCTAACCGCCGAGGGAAAAACCATGGATGTGGCCAAAAGGCTTCTCAACAAAGGGGAAGAGTTGATTCAGATCATACGAAAAGAGGCCCCGTTATGACTACAGGTGTTATTCTCGCAGCAGGTGAAGGGAAACGGATGCGTCCGCTCACCGGATCCCGGCCGAAAGTGATGCTTCCCATCGCCGGCATTCCCATGCTGGAGCATCTGATCTCTTCAACGAGAGATGCAGGCATATCTGAATTCATTCTGGTAGTGGGGTATGGCGAGTCTTCAGTCAGGAGCCATTTTGGTGACGGCGAAACGCTCGGGGTCTCCATCAGGTATGTCACCCAGAAACGGCAGAAAGGAACCGGTGATGCCGTCCTTGCGGTGGACTCCTTTATCAAGGACCGTTTTCTCCTGCTAAACGGGGACATGGTCGTAAAAAAAACAGATATCCAGACGATGCTCCTGGGACCGGTTCCTTCCATGGGAGTGTACACATCCTCGCATCCCCAGGATTACGGCGTCGTGACCATGAAGGGTGATACCGTAACAGGTCTTGAGGAAAAGACCCGGAATCCCCGATCAGACCTCATTAATGCAGGGATATATCTCTTTGACCAGGAACTGTTTGATCACCTCAGGACTATCAGGCCGTCTCCCCGTGGAGAACTGGAACTTACCGATGCATTAACCCCGTATATTGAGAAAAGAACACTGAAGGGGATTCGTCTTTCGTATTGGGCAGATATGGGTTCTCCCTGGGACCTGCTCGGTGTCCATGAGAGGATGA
>JAJRBL010000213.1 GCA_028679485.1 Methanospirillum sp.
GAGGAGGCCATTGAGGCGTTCGACAAAGCCCTGGTAATTGACCAGAATTACACGGAAGCGATCTGCTACAAGGGAATCGACCTCGCAAAACTCGGAAGAGATGAAGAAGCATCCGATGTTTTCGACCAGGCACTGGTGATAGATCCGCAGTTTGCCAGGGCCTGGTATAACAAGGGAATTACCCTGAACAACCAGGGAAGATACGAAGATGCGATCCAGGCATTCGACCAGGCACTGGCGAACGAACCTCGGTATGCAGATGCCTGGAGCAACAAGGGATTCTCCCTGGATAGCCTGGAACGGTTTGAGGAAGCGATTGCTGCGTATGACAAGGCCTTGGAGATACACCCGGATGACGTACTTACCCTGATAAACAAGGGTACGGATTTAGGTATCCTTGGCAGGTATGAAGAGGCTGCAGACGCATTTGACAAGGCCACGACGGTTGAACCTGAAAATGCAGAAGCATGGAACAACAAGGGAACGGCACTGAATTATCTGGGGAAATACGAAGAGGCACTTGTTGCCTACGACCAGGCTTTAACGATCGATCCCAAATTTCTGCTCGCCTGGAGCAACAAGGGAGCCGTATTATCCAGTCTCGGAAGAGATGATGAGGCGATAAAGGTCTATGATGAGGCATTACAGATCGATCCCGGATATGCCAATGCACAGTATGGCAAAAACATTGCGTCAGGCAATCTTGTCAATAATTCCAGCCAGAACATAAACCTCTCCTGATCATATCTCTTTTTTTATAGGTTTGGATATCTGTCCCAGGGTTCATCTTCTCAATCTCCTCATCGTACATTATCCACCGTTTCGAATAAACGATGACCATAGAGAGACACCAGGCTGTTTATATAGAGATAATGCAGCGGGTTTGCTTCCATCATTCAGGGTTGAGGATCTTTGGGAACCGACAATACATAAACCATCATGAAGTTTATATTCTGATAAAACCCTGAAAAATAATGAAATTGGGATCATATCAGGCTGTTAAAACCAAACGAGACGAATTAAAAAAAGCGATTCACAAAAAAAGTGAATTGATTCAGTTTTTCAGGATCCAACCTGCTATCCAGTCACCGACTCCGCTTGTACTGGCAGAACCGCCCATATCACGGGTGATTATCCCTTCACGGATTGATGCTTCGATTCCACGGAGCACCTGTGCTGCTGCATCCTTCTCCCCGAGATGATCGAGGAGGAGGGATCCTGCCCAGATGGTTGCCAGGGGATTTGCAACGTTCTGGCCCTTGTACTTGGGTGCCGAACCATGGATAGGTTCAAACATGCTCGTCCCGTCAGGGTTGATATTTCCTCCCGGTGCTAGCCCGAGACCACCCTGGATCATCGCTCCCAGGTCGGTGATAATGTCCCCGAACATATTCGGCGTGACGACAACATCAAACCATTCGGGATTTTTCACGAACCACATCGTTATCGCATCCACAAAGGAGAACTCGTGCGATACATCAGGATACTTCTTCGCTGTCTCCAGGAATACATCACGCCAGAGCCCGTATATCTCGGAAAGCACGTTGGCCTTATCAACCGAGGTGAGTTTCTTCTCCCTCTTTTGGGCCAGGTCAAAGGCATACGAGATGACCCTGCCTGCACCTTCCCGGGTAATGACTCCGATCTGGTACGCAAGCTCGTCAGAATCGGTCTCGACATCAAGGCCGAATTTCACGGAATAAAGCTCACGGATGACCTCGAGGTTCTTCTTTTCATGACCTTTCAGGCGGGATCCGATCCCCACGTAGAAGTCCTCGGTATTCTCCCTGACCACGACAAAATCAATATCGGCGGGTGTCTTGTTTGCCAGGGGGGTTACCGTCCCCTCGAGCATCTTTACCGGACGGAGATTGATGTACTGGTCAAAGGAAAACCTGAGGTTGAGTAATATCCCTTTCTCAAGGATTCCCGGCTTCACCCTCTCATCGCCTATCGCCCCGAAGTAGATCGCCGGGAATTTTCCGAGTTCCTGCAGGTCATCCTCGGTAAGGAGTTCCCCGGTTGAGAGATACCGGTCGGCACCGATATCAAACTCTGTCCATTCGAGATCGAATTGAAATTTCTCGGCTGCTGCATCAAGAACAACCCTTCCTGAACTGATAATCTCCGGGCCAATCCCGTCGCCGCCAATGAGCGCTACCTTGTGCATAGATCCTCACTCCTGATCGTCTTCGCAAACCCGACCAGTCCACCTGCCTGGATTATCCGGTATAAAAACTCAGGAACCGGTTCTGTAGGCAGTTTTTTGCCTGATACCTCGAGATAACCTTCCTCGAGATGCGGTATGACCTGGTCGTTCTCCCCGATCCGGGATGCCTGTGGACAAATGACCGGTAAAAGCCCGACATTGATACTGTTCCGGTAAAATATCCGTGCAAACGACTCGGCGATCACCATCGTGATCCCTGCGCCGGTGAGGGCAAGGGGTGCATGTTCGCGCGAGGATCCGCATCCGAAGTTGCGGCCTCCAACGATGATGTCACCCTGCCCCGCTTTTCCTGCAAATTCATCCCTGATTCCCTCAAAGGCATGTCTGGCCAGTTCCTTTGGATCGTTGATCGTCAGGAACCTGCCGGGAATGATTGCATCGGTATCGATATTATCCCCGAATTTCCAGACCTGCATCACCGCACCTCCCTCGGATCGGTTATCCTGCCATATATTGCCGTGGCCGCTGCAGTGGCTGCAGAACCAAGGTATACCTTGCCCTCAGCAGACCCCTGCCGCCCGCGGAAGTTCCGGTTCGAGGTGGAGAACGAGACTTCTCCTGAAGCGATAAGCCCGAACGAACCTCCCATGCAGGGGCCGCAGCAGGGAGCCTCAACAAGTGCCCCTGCCTCAACAAACTGCTCGATGATTCCTGAACGAAGGGCCTTGAGGTACTCGGCTTTTGAGGCAGGTATCACCAGAACCCTGATATCATCCGCGAAAGAGCGATTACCCAGCACTTCTGCTGCTTCCTGCAGATCTTCAAACCTGCCGTTGGTACATGATCCGATGAATACCTGGTCCACCGGGGTTCCTGCCACCTGATCAACATCAACCACCTGGTCGACGTTATGGGGAACAGCAACCTGCGGAACCAGATCCCCGACATCGTACGAACGCCAGGAGGAGTATTCCGCATCTTTGTCACTTACAAGATCTCTATCAGGACAGGCACATCTCCCGGCCAGGTACTCCCTGGTGACCTGGTCTGGCGGTACTATTCCTGCCTTTCCTCCCATCTCGATCGCCATGTTGCAGCAGGTCATCCTGCCGGCCATGTTCAGGGAACCGATCGTATCGCCGGTGAACTCGACGGCCTTGTACGTCGCACCATCTACGGTGATATCCTTGATAATCCGGAGGATCAGGTCTTTTGCCCCGACCCTTTTTTCAAATCTTCCGGTCACGTCTGCCCGGATACTCTCCGGAACCCGGAAATACAGACAGCCGTAACGAAGGGCAAATCCCATGTCAGTGGACCCCACCCCGGTCGCAAATGCCCCTACGGCACCATACATGCAGGTGTGGGAATCACTGCCGATTATAATATCACCCGGACAGACTCTTCCTTTTTCCAGGGTGACCTGGTGACAGACTCCTTCCCTGATATCATAATTATGAATGCCCTGTTCCCTCGCAAAAGAACGCATCTTCTTCTGGTTCTCTGCGGCATTGAGGGAATCTGCCGGTACCTGATGATCAAAAAGCATGATTATCTTCGACGGATCAAATACCTTTTCGCCACCCATCTCGTAGAACTTCTCTATCGCCAGCGGCCCGGTGATATCGTGGATCATCGCCCCGCTTACCGGGGCCATGACGACTTCACCGGCTGTTACCTCACGGCCACACCGGGCTCTGAATATCTTTTCAGTGATTGTTCCTGCCATTACGGTACACCATATTTATTGCGTTGATCATTGCCTCCGTCGATGCCATAACAATATCGTCACCTGATGCTGCGGCATCGAACATCCTGCCTTTCTCGTCTTCCACGACCAGGGTGACATGACCGATAGCATCACTTCCTTCCGATATAGCCGAGATGTTGAACTCTTTCAGGGTGGCTGGTCTCGGAATGGTTCCGATAAGGGCTTTGACAGCAGCATCGACTGCACCGTTCCCGGTCCTGCAGCAGACCTCCTCAACCCCATTCACCCTTGCCTTTACCGTCGCCGTCGGGATCATATGGTTACCGGTCATGATAGCGATATCAACCAGCTCGATATACTGGCCTCCTGCAGAACTTCCGGTAACGGTCTCAGCGATCATGTACAGGTCATTCTCGGTTACCTTCTTTCCCTTCGAGGATATCTGCTTAATCCGGCTGACAATCTCATCCATCTGGGTTTCATCGGGTGTTATGTGAACCTGGTTTAACATCTCGCGGACTGCATGTCGTCCGACATGCTTCCCGAGTTTCAGTCTCCTGCGGTGTCCTACCATCTCAGGGGTCATAATTCCCGGTTCAAAGGTGCTGGAGTTCTCGATAACCCCCTGGGAATGAATACCGCTCTCGTGGGAGAAGGCAAACTCCCCGGTCACCGGGTAGGTCTGCGGAACCATGATACCGGAGTACCGGGAGATCATCCGTGAAGTCTCGACCAGCCGTTCCGTGGTAATCCCGGTGTCACATCCGAAGATGGACTCGATAACCATGACCGTGCAGGCTAAGTCGGCATTCCCTGCCC
>JAJRBL010000214.1 GCA_028679485.1 Methanospirillum sp.
GCTCCTGATATCCCTTGATACATCGAATTATTTCATCGAGGCTGATACATCCAACAACCGATATCTATCAGAAAAGCCGATCGTTCCCGGGGTTATGACCGGACCGGCGGGATCTGTTCCGGTGTATTCACCCGCTGAAATAACAGAACCGGGGTATTATGTCCTGAAACGTGATATTGACGGGGGAACGAAGAACAACATCTTCACGATCAAAACATCCGGTGTTACGTTTGACGGGGGAGGGAATACCATCAGAGGCACACCAAACGGCTTTACCACTGCTGTTTATGTTGACGGCGGTGTGGCGTTGCATGATATTACCATAAAAAACCTTACCGTGGAGGGTATCGACACGGGAGTCTGGCTGTTTAAAGCAGATAACGGGAAGATTACCGGTTGTACATTCAGAAACATGAAAAATCTCGGACTCAGACTTGACCAGTCCCACCAGAACGAAATCTCCGGCAACACCTTTGACCAGAATAATATGGGGATTGGTATCTTCCAGTCAAATGGAAATATAATCTATAATAATTACCTGCAAAACCAGTTCAATGCAGTCGTAAATGATGATCAGAAGAACCAGTGGAGCATTAATCTTACCAGCGGCACCAATATCCTCGGAGGAGACCTTATCGGTGGAAACGCCTGGTTTGACATAGCCGGAGGCGGATTTTCAGCAACTGCACAGGATCTGAAGACACCGGGGATATCAGATACGCCCTATTCATTAAACCCGAATAACCTCGATCTCTATCCCCTCAAGGCACCGGGGATCTCACCCAATCCCACAACCATACCTCTGGCAGAAATCCCTGAAGTAACCGTAATGCCGGAGGAACCTGTGTCCGTTACAGGTAACGTGGAAAACCCGAATGAGACTCTTTCACAAGCAGCAGAACCTGAACCCACCCCCGTTTCCACCCCTGATACAGCCTTATCTGAAATTCCCGAAGAACAAAACGTCAATATCACGAGTAATGAAAACCCTGATTCACGATACGCGGATATCAGCGTAAAACAGGTATTGGTGCCTGAATCTACATGCCCAGGATCTGATCTCAATTTTTCGGTCGTATTTGAAAACCCGGGTGCCTATAATGCTGATTCATTCCAGGTACGGTATTATCTTTCAGAAGACAAACAGGCAGATGCCCAGGATATTCCCCTTGGAGAAGAGACCATACAGAATCTCCCGGCCGGAGGAGAACTGACAAAGAATGAGACCTGTACGATTCCAGCATCCATCGGTCTCAAAAACTATTTCATCGTCGTTGTTGCAAATACGGGTAACGATGTTTTTGAAGATAAAAAAGATAATAATAACGGGTATTCACCCGAACGGGTGGAGATCCGTTCCTGCTGATTTACTCTTTCTTCTCTGACAGATTGTTCTCTTTCTGTTCTGACTGGTTTTCACTGACTATATCTATCGGGGTAATATTTCGTACCGTTACATCAAAGGTTAATGTTTTTCCTGCAAGCGGGCTGTTCAGATCAAAGGTAACATTCGTTGCATTGAGGTCTTTTACTGTCGCCTGGAAGAGCTGTCCGCCATCAAAGAGAGTTACCCGCTGACCGACCGTGGCATTCTCTCCCTTCGGAATGAAGTCTATGGGCATATCCACGACACGGGCAGGATCATACTGGCCGTATGCCTCATCCGGGGCGAGAGTAAACTTCTTGGACTCTCCGGCCTTCATGCCATGAAGTGCCTTGTCAAACCCGGGGATTGCACCACCTGAACCGAGAATCAGGGAAAAAGGCCCGGTTTTCTTGGAACTGTCAAATTCAGTGCCATTTTCCAGTGTTCCCACGTAATCAACCTCGACCATGTCTCCATCCTGGGCTCCGCCGGTTACATTCTCTCCAGTTGGACTTAAAACCGGTGTTGCCTGTTCAGTTGTTCCCTGTGGCGATGTACTGGTACAGCCGCAGAGTAAAGCAGCGGAGAATAGCAGAATAACCCCGGCAATTCCCAGCCAGGTACTATTTCTCCCCATTGTGAATCGTTTGTCCATACTCAGATCTTAGAATAATTCCGGGAAATAGTACTCTCCCGACACCCGGGAAGAGCCAAACCATCCAAACAGGAAGATCAGATGACCGGGACGATAACCAGGTCTTCTGGCTCGTGCGCAAGACCAATCGCTGCAAGAGAGCCGATGATTCCCTCACCACCTGCAATATATACCCCCCAGTCCCGGGCATAGGAGCGCGCTTCGTCTTCAGTAACCAGCCGGCAGCGTGCTTCATGTCCGAATACCCGGAGATGTTCAGGAATGAGAAACCCGGAATATAGTGCAATACCCCACTCATCAGACTCACTTTCATCTCCCACAAACCGGATTGCGGCTTTTCTGATTAATTCCACCTTTTCAGGTATTACCGCGAGTTCTATTGCACTACAGGAGTTTCCTGCAGTTTTCCCCGGGAGATCCTGCCATAACATGGCGATATGGTGCCCTATTGGAAAGGTTCCTGATATCTCAGACAGGTATTCCAGAAGGGCAATCGCAAGGGCAAAGGTGGCACCTTCATCAACCTGATCGGTATTGTCGATTCCGATGATGAGATGGGTCAGGACATGGGTGCGTATGTACCCTTCTGTCGAATCAGGATGTCGTATCGTCTCTACCCTGATTACCCCCTCTGCTCTTCCCATCATTTCAGTAAGAGAATATGAAGGTCCACCGACGGATCGTATCTGCTGGACTATCTCATCCCCTTCCTGCCAGATGCCGGTCACGGCAACTGCCGGATCAGGCCAGAGACCCACCCTGATATCATGCTTCCCTATCGGGATCAACTCCCTGAGGATCGTCCCTTCGAGGATCGTCCTGACCGCCGGGTGGGCATGGGAATGATGTTTGGCACAGAAAGCAGCACAGGCACCTGACAGGCATTCATGCACTACTTCGACCATCTCTCCGTCAACAGCAGTAAAAATTCTTCTGCATGCAGTCCGGGGGAGGACACTTACTGCTGCAAACCTGCTCGGGGCACGGCCGTGAGGGTGCTCAAGCAGGGTAAGACACCCTTCTTCTGATAAACGGGTTATCCAGTCACGGGCAGTGCTTCTTGGAATACCGGCAGACCGGGAGATATCATCTACCGTAAACCAGCCCTTACGGAGGGTTAACTTTCGCATCAACTGAAGATACGAACGACGACGCTTAATTACCCCCTGCATACCTTTCCCGGATAGAGAGAATATCACCGATTATCGCACTGGCTGTCTCCAGAGAACCTGCACCTTTCCCGGCAAAGATAAGATCACCTGCAAGATCCGTCCGGACGATTATGGCGTTGAGAGAACCCTGGACAACAAGCGGATGGTGTTTCGGAATGATCCTCGGGGAGAGACGATAAAGGTTCTCAGCAGGAACTATCTCCCCGATGAGCCTGATAGTCGCATCCTGTTCCTCTGCAAGCCGGATTGCCTCTTCCGTAAGGAGATCGATACCGGTAATATCGATGGTATCCAGTGTTATCTCTTTTTTCCAGACCGTGTTTGCCAGGATAACGAGTTTTACCGCAGCATCAATTCCCTTGACATCATAGGTGGGATCTGCCTCGGCATAGCCCAGGGCTCTCGCCTCATCAAGGGCCTGCCGGTACGAGAGCCCTTCTTCAGCCATCCGGGTCAGAATATAATTACAGGTCCCGTTCAGTACCCCGTACAATGCATGTATCTCGTTACCACCCAGGGAATCAAGCAGAGTATGAAGAATCGGGATGGCACCGGCAACGGTTGCCTCGAACCGGAAGGATACCCCGTTTTCCCGGGCCAGATTACTCAGTTCACGATAATGAAGGGCGACAGGACCTTTATTCGAGGTTACCACATGAGATCCCCGGGACAGGGCAGCCCTGATGTACCCGGTCGCCGGTTCCCCGGTTACCGCATCCGTCGGAGAGGCTTCAACGAGGATATCATATTCTCCTTCAGTGACAACCTTCAGGGCTGATATCGATCTCTCCCCGCACAGTCCGGTCTTCTTTTTCCTGTCAAGAAGTGAAGAGACCGGGATACCACCCGGATCCATAAGTCCGGAACGGGAATCTGCAACCCCGGTAAGGATTATCCCCGTATTCTTGCGGGATAAAACCTCAAGCACACCCTTTCCTACCGATCCGGTTCCTATCAGGGCAATTCTCACAGGCATGTCAGAACTCCAGGGGCTCGATCATCAGGATATTCTTCTTCCTCGAGACCTCTCTGAGAATACCGATAGCCTTGTCCATGTCTTCACGGCTCAGAGCCTTAATCGTGAATTTCGCTGAACTTCGTTCATCAATGGCAGGCATCGCAAGACTCATCCTGGTGACCTCGGCGTACCCGGTCATATCAATCTGGTCCACGGTGTCACCGAGATCGGTATGAACCAGATGGCCGATAAGAATAACAGACTGCTGATAATGCATCCGCTCTTCACCAAACCGGATCACGGTAATACCCCGTTCACGGAAGAGCTGCATGAGACCGTCGAGGCGCTCTTCAGGTATCTCAAGAACCACCTCCACACTGAGAGAACCCAGATCGGAGGCATAGTCATGCTCATGGATCACAGTCTTGATATTTCCGCCCATGTCTGATATCGGCATAAGGGCTGTCACCAGCTGGCCCGGAGAATCACGAATCTCCAGCTTCATCGAGACCTGCATCTAGGCATTCCTCCGGATACTATTGTGAAGCCATATTCAAGATTCCACGGCATATCATCACCTGAACGGTGTGTCATCGCTTGTTGCGATAACCGTGACGGAAAACCCGTCCCCATACGGATTTTCATCGTACATCGTAGTTACTTCCGCCGTATCTGTCCTGTTGGATGAATAATTTCCATATAATTCTACAGACATTCCGGGCTCATACCATGCATAGATGGGATCCCCTACCGGTTCCATCTCCTCAGCCGGAGAACTCCTGTTATCATACACATTCAGACCGGTTGCACTTGTCATACCCACATAGTCATAGGGAATTCCGGTAGGAGGCAGGGAGAAATCAAAATTCGTCTGCCGGTTCTGGGAGATATAGATCTCCATGGTCTGTGTCTGGTATCCGGACTTCGTTATTGTCAGGACATGGGGCCCTACCTCAATACCGGAGAGTATTAGGGGAGTAAAACCGCGCTCTTCCCCATCAAGGATAATAAGGGATTTATCAGGACTACCCGAAAGGATCAGGCCACCGGTTGTCTGCGAAGGAAACTCCGATGGGTCACGGGTTTCGGCGCCATGAACCGGGATAACAGGACTTTCTGCTATCCCAAA
>JAJRBL010000215.1 GCA_028679485.1 Methanospirillum sp.
CCACGCTCGGGAGGATCCTTTTACTGCTCATTCCTCCCTCTTCCGGAGAGGTATTATGCGACGGTGAGAACCTTGCATCAAAGAAAAAACCGGAACTGGCACGGTTCAGGAAGAGACTCCAGATCATTCCCCAGCACCCGGAGGATGCATTTAACCCGGGATGGAAAGTACGCCGTTCAATTCTTGAACCCTATGCCATTCATCCGGATCTGACCCCGGGCAACATGAAGAATGAACGTCTTCTCGATC
Organism: Methanospirillum sp.; assembly: GCA_028679485.1. Taxonomy (GTDB): domain Archaea; phylum Halobacteriota; class Methanomicrobia; order Methanomicrobiales; family Methanospirillaceae; genus Methanospirillum. Next base: position 250 of record JAJRBL010000215.1, read on the forward strand.
TCCTGAAACGAACCGGACTTAACCCGGATTATGTCAACAGGTATCCCCACCAGCTCTCCGGGGGAGAACTTCAGCGGGCAGCGATTGCCAGAACCCTTGCACTGGAGCCGGAATTTATTGTCTGTGACGAACCTACATCCATGCTGGACGTATCAGTGCAGGCATCAATTATCCATCTCCTGAAAGAGATTCAGCAAAGCACCGGCATAACATACCTGTTCATCACGCACGATATCATGCTTGCCAGGATCATGGGTGATCGGGTGGGGGTGATGCATAACGGACGCATCGTGGAAGAAGGGCCCGGTATCCTGGATACTGCCCTTCATCCCTATACCCGTGCTCTGAGAGACAACACGATAAGAGGGGATCATCACGGGGAAAAAACCGGTGGAGAGAGCCACTCTCACGGATGCCTCTGGTCCCCGGTCTGCGCGTATGCAGATGATGCATGCACCGTTCTGCCACCCCTTCGTGCGTATAACGGGATAAGGATCAGGTGCCATCACCCGGACCTGTTGCAGCAGGCATAACAGAAAAACACGTTGTCAGGCTTTGGAAGTGCAGGGCCAGCAATATCCGAAATTTCTTTTATTTCTGATTTTTTGTTTATAAGTAAGAAGAATATTTATTATTTGTGTTACGAAAGTAAAATAATTAATATTATTACCCCCTTTTTCGTATAGAGTACCTATGCAAAAAAGAGTTATTTTTTCCATTTTTCTGTTAACTCTTCTTTTCCTGAGTAATACACCCGCTATCGCGGATGCCAGAGGAGTAACCCTTGATATTGCTGCCCCCTGGGATGCAAAAACATCAGATCCACATGTAAACGGTGCAATTGCCCAGCGGATGGGAGTAATTGAAACACTGGTCGACATCAACGATGAGGCTTTGATCTCTCCCGGACTTGCCACGTCATGGGAAGTATCGGGTGACCAGAAGACCTGGACATTTCACCTCAGGGACGGGGTAAAATACCATGACGGTACGCCCTTTACTGCCCAGACCATGAAGAGATCCCTGGAGGATTCTTTAAAGAAATCAAAGACATTCTCCAGTGTTCCGATACAGGAGATCAAGGCCGTCGATGATCAAACCCTGGAGATCGTCCTGACCCAGCAGTTCCCGTCTCTTCCCGCGTACATGGCAAAAGGTGAAAGTGCGGCATTGTCAGAGGCCTCCATAGACGAGGGAGATATCTCCATGCCATACTCAACCGGCCCATTCAAATTCTCCTCGTATACCCCGAATGATGAGTATGTTGCGGTGAAGAATGCTGAATACTGGGGAAAAGTTTCCTCGGCTGACGAGGTCATCTACCACGTTGTCCCTGAGGCAGAAACACGATCCATGATGCTTAAAGGAGGAGATGTCCAGATAGCACAGATTCTCTCCCCCGATATTACCGAAGGATATGCAACAGACAGTTCATATACCGTGAATACGGAACCGATCTCCCGGGTCAGGTTGATCTCGTATAACTGCGAGAGCGGACCATTTGCAGATACCAGGGTCAGACAGGCGATGAATTATGCGATAAACCGTCAGGATCTCGTAGATTATGTTCTGGAAGGTGTCGGGGAACCGGCAACAAGCCTTTTCCCACCGGAATTCTACTGGGGTAACAAGAATATCCAGCAATTCCCCTACGATCCTGAGAAAGCAAAGGCCATGCTTGCCGAAGCAGGCTGGACCGACAGCAACAACGACGGCATCCTGGAAAAGGACGGGGAGAAATTCTCAGTAACGCTCGTCACCTATCCGGAACGTGCAGAATTACCTCAAATGGCTGAGATCATCCAGGACGAACTGAAGGATATCGGTGTTGACGTTGAAGTCAAATCCGTGGACATCGATACGTCAGAAAACCTGAAAAACAGCGGAGACTTTGACATGTACCTCGGTGGCCGTTCACTGATGAATGCTCCTGACCCTGACTGGATTTTAATGGCAGATTACCATTCTTCGGGTTCTTTCAATAATGGGTACGGACCGTATCACTGGAAGAATGCAAAACTTGACAGTCTTCTTGAAGAGGCACGGACCCTGACGGGTAATGAAGCGAGAAAGAAACTCTACGATCAGGCCCAGGAGATTATTAACGATGAGGCACCGGTTTCTGTCCTGAGTTATTATGTTAACCAGGATGTTACCTCGGACAAGGTCAAGGGGTACCGGATGCATCCGACAGAATTCGCCTTCCACCTGGAGGATGTCTCCCTCTCATAACTCCTTTTTTCTTCTGCATCATGCGATCGTACATTCTTCTCAGACTTCTCCAGACAATACCGGTCTTAATCGGCATTTCATTCATCGTTTTTTCCCTGCTTCTCTTCTCGCCCGGCGATCCTGCCGTGATAAACCTACGGGCTATCATGAATACGGAGCAGCCTCCTGCAGAAGCGGTTGTTGCAATGAGGATAGAGATGAATCTTGACAAGCCCTGGTATGTCCAGTACCTGGCCTGGATCTCCCGTGTTGCCTCGGGCGATCTTGGCTATTCTTACCAGAGCAGGAGAAGTACCTGGGATGAGATCGGACGTGCATTACCGGTAACGTTTCTCCTGTCAACGATTGCAATGATCTTCTCCTGTGTTATTGCCATCCCCCTGGGAATTATCTCCGGAGTGAGACAGAATACCCTGATCGATCACCTGACCAGGGCACTCTCCGTTATCGGTCTTTCAATCCCTGATTTTTTTATCGGCATCCTCGGAATCATGCTTTTTTCCATATATCTTGACTGGCTTCCCGTTGCAGGGTATAAAGGGCCTGAATACCTTATCCTGCCTGCGATAGCCCTTGCAGTCGGCATGGGTGCGATAACCATGCGGCTGATGAGAACCAGTATGGCAGAGGTTCTGGAAGAGGATTATATCAAAACGGCAGTTGCCAAAGGCCTCAAAAGACATGACGTCATCAGGAGACA
>JAJRBL010000216.1 GCA_028679485.1 Methanospirillum sp.
CTGATAATTACTGGCGGGAGAAATAGAAAATGAAACTTCTCCTACCGATATTGCTGATTATATGCCTAATAACCGTCTGCTGTACTGCTGAGAACAGTTCGGAAATAAATATCACACCGGAAGATCTCCTTCAGGAAAACGATCTTATTCTCTCCCAGGATCCGGGAAATATAACTGCCCTGCAGTATCGTGCCTTAATTTTTTTTAATGATGCTAAATATCCGGAAGCCATAAACGTTTCCGAACAATGTCTGGCAATAAATGAATCATGTGCATTTGCATGGAGAATTATTGGCAGCTCATGGGGTTTTCTTCATCAACCTGAAAAAGCCAGGGAAGCATTCAGGAACGTGGTGAGATTAAGCCCTGATGATCCGGCACAGTACAATATCCAGGGTGTCGCCTTATCCCGTACTGATCAGTATCCAGAGGCTATTCAGTCCTTCCAAAAGGCAATTGATCGCACCCCCGGATATGCGGTCGCCTGGAACAATATGGGAGTGACCTATCTGGCGATGAACGATACCGAGAAAGCACTTGATGCATTTACCAAAGCCATCTCACTCCAGCCTGATGAACCGGTATATTATTCAAACAAGGGATATGCGTATCTGAAACGGAACGATCTGGGCGGGGCCCTGGCAATGGGGAAAACCGCCCGCCAGCTTGATATGACCTGTGTTCCGGCCTGGTTTGTCTCCGGCGATGCACAATATCTTGACAGAAACTGGAAAGAGGCATTTTATTCTTATGACGGCGGATTTAATGCCCTTCAGAACAGTGAAACCTGGTATTTCCAGGGATCGGAGAAAACCCGGATAACCAAGGGCATGGAACCTGTAGAGGCCTATTTCTCAGCAATCGCAAGCAATATCCGGTTTGACACAATCTGGGAGAGAACAACCGTTATTCAGCACAAGATTCAGCGATACCAGAATACCCTTGATCTCTTCGATCAGATCATTGCGATCACCCCTGATTATGGAAACGGATGGAAGAGGAAAGAGGTTGCAGCAGTCAAGATTGAGCGATTCGAAAGTGCGAAGGATGCAGGTGAACGCGCCCTCACCTTTTATCCGAACGATCCTGAGATCCTCTCCACCTACGGATATAGTCTCGGTAAACTCGGGGATTTCATCGCTGCGATGAAATATATTGATAAAGCGATTGAACTTGAACCCGGGTATGCACGGGCTTATCTTTATAAAGGCCTGGTAAATTCATTCTATGGCCAACGAAACGACGCAATAACCGCGTTACAGAAAGGCCTCGAATATGATCCCCATAACGGAGAGTTATTCGATGCACTGTCAGATATCCAGATGAAGAACGGGGATACCCTGGGAGGGATTATTAACAAGATACGCGGAATAATCGGATTTTAGAACCGAACTGCCCTAAACATGGTATTGCCCGATATCAGCGTCCATAATTCCCATCTCCCGATCGATCGAGACAACTATCCGCGATATCAGCCTTTTGACATCAGTGTACATCTCCTGGTCAACAGGTCCTCCAGGCTGGTGCCACATGATCTTCTGCCTCAGAAGATCGGTCAGCATTTCCACTTCAGTTCCTTTAAACTGCTTTGGCAGGACAAAATCAGTAAAATAATCCTGTACCCCGGGCCATGCCTGTTCGGGAGGGAGGGAGAATTTAGCCATTATGTGGGAGATATTGACAATAAAGCCCCTGCCGTACCTGCTTGTCGGTTTCGTGGAGACCATATATGTACTGGAAAGAAAGGAGGTATCAATTTTTACTTCGATCTCAATAATTTCAGGAGAGCCTTTCCTATCAGGGGATACGCCGGAATCATCCGCGGATGAAAGAGCAGAGAGAGTACAAGACTCCATGGCCGATCCATGTCACCTTTCGATGCAATAACCGAACGGATTTGTTTATCTGACAGAACAGCGATGAGTCGTTCCATATCAGAAGGGGTGATCTGCTGTCTGAACCGAAACAGCGAAAAACCTCTCTGGATCTCTTTTCCGAAATCCTGTTTCCATGCCATTTCATACCGAGAAAAAAAAGGTTTTCCTGGGTTATCTTCATCCATCGCCGCGATTGCCGTTGCTGCTGCATGCCGTGCCGACCTGACTCCCGTATATACCCCGCCACCGGAAGTAGGTTTAGCCAGAGCCGCTGCATCTCCCGTGATAAGAATGCCATCATCATACGTCCGGGAAAGGGTGCCGAGCGGGATGGTACCGCTCACGAACTGGGTACACTGGTCCTGGAACGGGTGGATGAATGCCTGGAACTTTTCATACATGCGGGTAATCCCGCACATGCCTATACGTGCCCTTCCCGGACCGATGGGTATTATCCATCCAAAAAATTCCGGTGAGGCATTCGGAAAGATCCTGACATGATCCTGGTCAGATTCATACATGACGTCACACTGGAGTCCTGATAAATACGCCGGCGCACGGGGAATGCCGAGACCCCGTGCAACCATGCTTCTTGGTCCGTCTGCAGCGATGAGAACTGAATAACGGATATCCCGGGATCCTTTCAGTCCATGTACAGTGATCTCATGTTCTTTCGGGGAAACCCTGGTTGCAATCGTTTTTAGTGAGATTTCACAGCCTGCATCGGCTGCTTTGAATGCCATCTCCCGGTCCAGCTGTCCCCTGTCCACGACATAGGCCATCCTCCTTCCGGCATCAAAGGAGCATGCAAAACTGCCTGCCGAAACCACGGCGCCGGATACATCGTTGAGCACACAGTCCTGTGATACCTGGCATTCTTCAAATGCACCGGTTGAGAGAAGCCCTGCACATTGTACCGGGTAACCGATGTGGGCCTGCTCCTCGATAAGAAGGGTGGAAAGGCCTGATTTAGCACAGATACAGGCTGCTGTCGAGCCAGAAGGGCCAGCTCCGACAACGACAACATCGTAACGGGGACTCATCGTCTGGTACTAACTGACCTCCCCTCCCTATCAATTCACCGGAGACATGCATTTCAGGTCACCAGTCCAACACCTTCAGGAGATATGGAATCGGAACCAGAATTCAGGTATAAACAGTGTATCATAATCCGCAATGACATAAAGATGAGTTGCGGAAAAAAGTGCGCACAAGCAGGCCATGCAGCAGTTACCGCATA
>JAJRBL010000217.1 GCA_028679485.1 Methanospirillum sp.
CAGGTATCTGGAGATATCCGAGATGCTTAATCCCCGGGTGTATACCTTGAGGAGCTTCTGGATCTTCTCCGGTACATCGGTGTCGTTGTTTGGCCTGGCATAACTCCCTGAAGACATCATTCTCCTTCTCTCCTGGTTCGTTGGTGATACGCCTGAAAATGCCCCTGATACGGTGGGACTGGTTGCGGTCTTTACCTGGTACTCCTGGTGAGGGAACCTGTGGTAATAAAGATAATGTTCACGTTTATTATTATAAATATCGGTTATGAAAATTTATCTCTATATATATGCTTCTATATTCTCCTGTATCCTCTTAATCTGAACCGGTTTTTGGCGTGCAGGCAAGTTATCTTCCCTCATCCCCTCTCTGGTATCCGGTTTATCTGCCCTATCCTATGCCTGAATGGCCATCAGGTGTCATCAGTGTTGTGATTCACCCGGATGAGAACCGGCTTATGCCTGGATATGGCCGTTTCACCCGGTGATCATCAAACCCCGTTCAATCCGCCGAAAACAGGATTTTCCGAATTCTATGCACAGCACTCTTTTATATATGTACTCCTGCAAACCCCCCTTTTAAGCAATGAGACTGCAGGAACCGGGTGTACCGTTATGAAACCAGAAAAAGTCATTTTTTTTGTCCCCCTTGTCCTGATATTCCTGTCTGGATTCGTGACAGCAGACCGGCTCCCGAACCAGACACCGGAGACACAGGTCTTTACGGTTGATACGATCATCGACGTGACCGGGATCATATCAGATGCAGCAGATCTTGATGGATTTATCACGACGAACGAGACTCATGACGGGATCCTCCGGAGACGCGAGGTCGTCGCCGAGGTCTTCTTCTCTGACTCGCTCAGGACATCGGGCGGGAAGATAAACGAGAACCGTGGATTTTCCTGGGATTCACGGGGAAAGTCCCGGAAGTCTGACAACCTGAAGGCAGAGAAGGTCATGACGTATTCCGGTACGGGCGGAGGGCATCTCCTCGGCGACGAGTCGTATAGCCTCGAGGTGATGGGCAACTACTCCCGGGGGGTCTCCCGGGTCATGTGTGTCTTTGCCGAGGACCGGCATGCACTCTACCCTGCCTTTGCGAATGATGTGAAGGCGGAAAGCAGGCTTGTGAACTTCAACTCCGGCCAGGTATCCACGAAAGGGGAGGTCCGGGCGATATCCTCGTCGAACAGCACTCCTGCCGGGCTTGCATACCAGGTTGCCGTAACGCCTGATAATGGTGTTCCTGCCCTCGGAACGGTGAAGACCGAGTTCTCAGGGGATATCATGGAAGCCAGGCTCTCGAACCGGAGTATCTCCAACTGGAATAAAACCGCAGTAACGAACGCCTGGAAGGATAGGGACACGGTGTCAGGCGAGATACGGAACCTGCAGAAGATCCTGGATTATGAATCGGGGATGAAGGTATGAACGATGGCCGGGATCCCTGCCCCCGACGGGTCAGAGGGGAAGATCTCCCGTGCGGGATCCTCCAGGGGATTCGCTGGTCACGCCGGGTGATACTGCATGTACCGGGAGATCCCATACTGCATATTTGCCTTTCACCGGCTGCCGGTATGATATTTCGCTGCTTTCTCATCACCTTTTTATTAATCCCTGCAGTCCTGGCAGAATCCGGGGCAGAACTCTATGCCTCCGGTGATTATACAGGTGCAATATCGGTGTTCGAACAGGATCTCGGGAGAGATACTGCTTCCCGTGCACAGATCCTGAACAATATCGGTACCTGCTACGTGGCTCTCGGTGAACCTGAGAAGGCTCTTTCTTACTACACCCAGGCTGTCGGGTCAGACATATCCTATGGCAGGGGGTGGATCAACCTTGGTGTCGTACAGGAGAGGCTTGGGAAGAAAGACGAGGCACTTGCCAGTTACGACCAGGCAGGAGTGTCAGATCCTGCATTTTTTGCCGAGGCGATGGTGAAGAAAGGCTCGCTTCTTACTTCCGAAGGAGATACTGACAAGGCCCTCCTGGTTTTCAGGCAGGCAGAACCGAAAGCAGCCGGCCAGGTCTTCGTGGATCTCTATACCGGCATCGGGGCGGTGGAGTTTATCAGGAAGAACACGGATGCTGCTGAAGAGGCGTTTTTAAAGGCGACAGAGGCCGACCCGGATGGGGCTGCCCTCGCGTTTACGAATCTCGGGGTGCTCCGGATATCCCAGGGGAGGTATGCGGATGCGAAGATTCTCCTTGAAACGGCTGCCAGGAATGACCGGGCCGGGCAGACGAATGCGAACGAGTACCTGAAGAAGCTTGCCGCGATGGCAGGTGAGGGATCATGATCCCCGGGAGCCTGACACGGGCGGTACTGGTCTGCCTTTTCGTGCTCCTTGCCCACTCCGGGATAGGCATCGTGTTTGCCGAGGAGGCGCTCGATCCGGCTGTGGTCGTAACCCCACCTGCTGAAGATGACACCGGATCCGGGGATGTATCCGTGGACCAAGGTGATACCGGTGACGGCAGTTCGGATGATACGGGTGATAGTGGTACCGGAGAAGACTCACCTGGTGATGGTGACTATGTGGATGAAGGTACGGACGATGACGACTCCGGCGATGAGGTCGGTGTCGGCGAGCCGGAACCGGAAGAAGACCTGGATGGTTCGGCCGTCGACTCCATGAATGAAGGTACGGCCGATGCCGGAGGGACGGATACCGGGGAAGATCCTGCTGAAGATACCGGTGGTGATTCGACCGGGGATATCACCAACTCCAGCGTTGAGAGCCCAGACGATTCGGAGATCTCCCTCTTTGACGGGGAGGAGGTCAATCTCACCGATGAGTTCGACCTCTCCTCCCCGATGGATGGGAACAGTTCAGAGGATTCAGAAGGTCTTCTCCCTGAAGATGATGGCAACCTGACCGAAGGGGAGACGGAATACCCGGTCGCCAACGCGACCGAAGAGACCGGGAACCCTGCCGATACCACTGCCGGCAATGGCACGGAGCCGGATGATACGGGAAACCTGACCGCTCTGTCCTCAGGCATCTTCTCAGGGGAGGATGAACCGGAAGAGATTTTAAATGTGAGCGATGATCCCGGGGTGGTGGTGCTGGGAGAAGTCGTAATTACTGCTGACGACTGGAAAGTGGTGACGATGGAGACCGGTAATTGTTCGAATAGCGATTACTGTTTTGCATATGCTGGAGGAGTAGGCCATATCACCATCTTCACTTCTGGCGAGTATATCCTCGAAGAAAGTTTCACTATTGACGATACTGTCTCCTTCGCGATAGAGATCAAGGCATCTGATGTCGTCCTTGACGGGACAGGGGTGACCATAACCGGTATCATAACCGGTACCATCCCCAGAACCGGGGTGATGATCGACTCAGGAACATCGAACGTCACGGTGGAGGATTTTGCCGGGATTACCAACTTTGATTACGGAATATACTCCGCCGGGGAAGAATCGAATATCGTCAACAACACGGTGTATGGGAACGATTACGGCATATACTCAACCGGCTTCGGGACTGATATCCTGGAGAACAACGCGAGTTACAACACCGTCTCCAGTACCGGCGATCAGATCGGCGGATATGGGATCTACTCCATCGGGAATAACACGACGATCTCGGGGAATGATGCCGTATTCAACGCGGTATCCGGAATCAAAAATGTATCGGGCGGTTATGGTATTTTCTCTGATGGAAATAATGTGACGATCTCAGGGAACAACGCCTCGTATAACTCGGTGACAGACTACCGGAGCGGATATGCACATGGCGAATCGTCAATGATTGCCAATGGCGGGTACGGGATCTATTCATCAGGGGATCATGTCACGATCCGTGATAATACGGCGAACAACAACCTGGTGAAGGCTTCCCGTGATACCACCGTCGATCCGGGTTCGGACCAGACGAATATCAGTACTATCGCCACCGGTGGTTCAGGTATCGCTTCAAGTGGGGATGATGTGGCTATCAGTCATAATAACGCGAGCAACAATAAGGCGAGTGCTTACCTTAATCTATCGATCAATAGTGACTCTGGCTCCGTATATAGCAACGTTACTGCCATCGGCGGCTTTGGTATCGATGTATCAGGCGATGATGTAACCATCAGTAACAATTCTGCGGATAATAATACCGCCCGTTCTTCGATCAATTACTATCAGGTCTCTTCCCTGA
>JAJRBL010000218.1 GCA_028679485.1 Methanospirillum sp.
AGCATGGGGTTCAGATATTGATAGTGCAGAATTTGTTGAAAAATTGAGAAGATCAAAACCTATTGAACCAATATGAGGTTTTTTCTCGATACGAGTATCTGTATTGATATATTGCGTACAGCAGGACCTGACAGTTCGGTTGAACTTTTTAAAACGTTTGAAGAGGTGAATAGTGGTTGCATCTCTGTAATAACCGTTGCAGAGCTTTTTGCAGGTGTTTATCTCTCAAAACAAAAAGATGCCGGAGAAAAAACGGAAGAAATTCTTTCCTTTTTAGAGATCATTGATTTAAATGCGAGAATCGCCCAGAAAGGAGGAAGAATTTATGCACATTTATCAGGACTGGGAAGGAAAATTGAATTTAACGATTGTCTAATCGCTGCAACAGCCATTCAAGCAGGATTTCAATCAATTGTCACCCGAAACGGTGATCATTTTACCCGTGTTGAGGGCTTGTCTGTCATCGTTCCCGAAGATATTACTAATTGGAGAGGCTCAGCAGGGTGGGAGTAAGGAGATTATAGATGGAGGTAATATCTCACATCCGGTGACCGAAACTCTTGTCATGGAGCAAAAGAGCGTCTTATCCGGGGAGGGAAATACACCTTTATCAGCTTGTTGACACGTTAAAGATGACCATATCCGAAGAGTTGTGGGGCCATAATCAATGGGGAAGCCGTTCCAGAGACGATCCCGGAGGACGATATCTGGCCAGCATCTCCGGGCGGCTCCTGGAAGCCAGCGAACGGGGGATGTGGAATGCCGACCAGGAAACGATTGAAAAACTGCAAGAGTTGTTTCTGAAAGCAGAATCTTTCTACGAGGGAAGCAGTGAATAAAAGAGTTATTTAAGGAATGAGTGGGGTTTTACCCGCCCTTCCATTCTTTTCACGAACAGGTTTAAAATCTCCTCGTATTCCCCAAGTCCCCGGGTATCCGCGGTAACCTGGCATCCTGCCGCTTCAAGTTGTTTCTGCCAGGAATTCTTGTTGGCATCACCGGACAATTCGATCCATGCATGGATTCCCGGAATAATCGTCAGGGGTACCAACCGAATCTTCTTAGCCCCGACATGGCTGATCCGGCTCTTCACCTTCTCAAGATCCGGGTACCCGTTCACGGTGCCGATGATGACCCTTCCGGTTTTGTCAATATCATCAAGGATCATCTGGAGCTGGCAGAGTGCAGGTTCGGCTCCCCCTTCGGATGTCGGGGAAACCAGCACAACCGCTTCATCCTTGTTTTTCGGTGCATAGGTATCGACAAGGACTTTTGCCGTCTCAACATAATCTTCATGGCTCATCAGGAGGGCTGATCCGATGAGGATCCCTTTAAACCCTATTGCTCCGTGTGCCCCGGCAAGTTCGTTCAGGGTAGTGATGATCGGGTATAGTTCGTGGTACCGTGCCCCTGAGGTGATGAAGAGGGGTTGGACGACAATTTCCGAGTGTCCTTTATCGATAAGGGAGGATATGGCTGCGAGTGGTCCCTGTACCGTCTCTCCCTGCTCCCTCAGGACGAGGCGGACCGCTTCCGAGGTATACGAGCATGCAACTTCTGCCTTTGGATATGCTTTCTGCATCTTCTTCATGCAGGAATCAATTACTGCCCTTCCTTCCGTCTGCGTGGTACCGATGGATACAATCAGGATTGCTCCATGGCTGTCAGTTTTTGTTCCATGTCCTTTCATCAGGTAACTCCACTTATTTTTTTATACAAAATATTATACTGATAAAATAGTATTTAAATATTTTTATTTTGTTTTTGCCCCTCAGAAATGCAACATATACTTTTATAATTAAAAAATAATTCTATTTCGCTGTTATATCTAGTCAATTCAGGATGATTGTAGAGAGGATAATATTTATAAGTCAAAATTTTGGATAAATATCCCTATAAATACTCTATGCAATCGAATATGTTTTCAAGAAGATAGAGTGCACCTTCGCCTCCAAGATAGGTCTTGCGGATAAATTCTGTCTCCGGGGACATGCGTTCCGATATCTCGATGCATGCTTTGCACCTGCCAGACAAGACCAGGTGCTTCCCGAAAAGACGGTCTGAAAAGCAGATATCATGGTCCAGCTCTTCCGGATTGATCTTCAGGATCTCCTCCAGGTGTTGTTCCGGTAAAAAAGCGGGAACGTGCTCTTCAATGGAACCGGTCTCCGGAACCCGGATTGACACCGGGAGCATGCCCAGATAGTGGTACAGCCATCGTGACAAGGGGAGAGCAAATGATGCATCTGCCTTTACCGAGAATGAACTCCCCTTCAGGGCAGCCACTTCAAGGTAAGACCTGCTGATCTTCTGGTATGCCCGCTTCCTTTTCAGGGCAATCTCTTCAAGGGCTCTTCCGGGATCACTCCCGGTAACCCGGGCGATCGTTTTGATCCACTCCTCCGTTGCATCAAATCCCACCGGTGCCCCGGAAGGTGACCGTATCGTCTCGATCCCGAACTGGTTCCGGTAAAAATCTGCCGTTTTTTGTGAATACTCGGGAAAGACACAGATATTATACGAGGCGGTTACCGACTCCCTGAGCATTGGAACACTGGAACCTGCGCCGGGGGCAGATATCACAAAAAGACCCATGAGTTCACAAAGCCGGGTCAGTTCATCCAGGGATCCTTCCCAGTACTTATGCATGATCGAGAGTCCCAGGAGGTTTACTCCCGCTTTGCTCTTCGGGAGATGGTTCAGGTGCAGCCATTCCAGGACTGACCTGATGGTTTCATCAAAACCCTGGTGAAAGGGCTTTGAATAGAAGGCCTGTCCGATACCCATGCAGGTATCTTCAAGATCTGCCTCTTTGATAAACCCGGTCAGGTCATCCCCGATGAGCGATGCCCCGGGTGAATTAATGATTGCAAGCAGGGTATCTCCTTTTTTTGCTACCAGGGGGAGAATCTCCCTGATTTTTATGCCTGAACCATAGATGTAATCATCACTGTCGAGAAAGGTACAGGGAATCCTCGACTGTCCGAAGAAGAACCTGTCCTTGTAATTCCGCTCGCTTAACGAGTTATCCCTGGAGAACAGGTTATCCGAGAGGTAAGCCGGGTGTCCACGGCATCCGTTCGGCCCGTTTATGACAGCCCTGGCATCAGAAATTCCCTCGATTGCAAGGAGAGTTCCGAGAAAACCATCCGGTTCAGGGATCATACGAGGATTCCCCCGTCAGTTTTCCATCCTTCGACCCGGGGAAGACGGACCACCCTGCTGAGTCGTTCTGCCCACAGGGCACCGGACTGGAAGCCATAATCCGGGGAATAGGGGATGATATGGCTTGGACTCTGATCACATGGACGGAGAGGCGGATACGAATACAGCACCAGGTCCGGCTTCAGGTTTGCGATATCTGAAGATCGCTCTGCAACAGAATAATCATCGGAGACAGGGTATTCTCCAGAGTGACAGGTATAATAATAATCGTTGGAAGGGGAGTACATGAGACCGACTTTTATCACGTCCATCTCCAAATCCTCAGCAAGTTCCAATATCCAGTCAACACTTCTCTTCTGGGTTGCGACCAGGATCTTTTTGCCCGCAAGATGAGGCCTGATCACCGATATTCTCTCCAGGTACTTTTCCCTTTCCCGGGAGATAATCTCCCGTGCCCGTTCTTCGCATCCGAAAAATGATCCTATCCCGGTGATCCACCGTGCCGTTTGTGAAAATCCTACCGGAAGTGGATGAATCAGGAAGGGAATTCCTGAATGTGCAGAAAGGATGGTATACAGGGAACGGGATGATGCATCCCACTCGGTGGGGATATTCAGCCATGCATCCCCGTACCTCATCAGGGAGGTGAATGATGTTTTGCTGATACAGCAGCAGTTGACGGTTATATTCAGCTGGCTGAGGAGTGCCTGAATCGTTTTGAAGTTTTTCTCATCGTTTCCTGCAAACATCTTGCCAGCAAGGATATTTACCGAGGGAATATCGGTCTTTTTGCCGGCATTTGTCAGTAATCCTGAAATACTGCGGTACGTATCGATTATTCCCTGTGAAAAATCCCCGGTCAGGTTTCCCTGAACCGGGACCGGGTAAACCGAGACATGGGGATATTTTCTCCTGACCTTTTCAGCAACCCCTTCGATGTTGTCCCCTATTATTGCAGGAGGACAGGCCTGAACGATGAAAATATGGGTATGACCATCCCTGACTGCATCTTCAAGTCTTTCTTCCAGTCTCTTCTCGCCACTATAGATGAACTCCTCGTCGGAAAGGTCGGTTGAATAGAGCATCCGGTGCCTTCTATTCAGGTATTTCCGGCGGTTCCTGAT
>JAJRBL010000219.1 GCA_028679485.1 Methanospirillum sp.
GAAGTGAGAGACCTGTCTGTTGAAACCGCAAAAGAGGCAGTCGGATCGGCCGCAGCCACCGAAGAATCTTCTGCGGCTTTAAACCAGGTATCCAGTATCATCGGAGAACTCTCCGTGATCGCAACAAGGATCAATGATTCTGTGTCAAGGCTTAACGGGTAATCGAAAGGCACCATTACAGGGAGAGAGATTATGGGAACTCAGACATACAACCCATCAACAGAGAGAGAACCGGGAATCGTCTCTAAACAGGGCATGGGAGTAAGAAAGGGAAAAAATGAAGATGATATGCAGTTTGTAGAGTTTATACTCGGCAGGGAATATTTCGCGGTTAACCTGTTTCATACCAGGGAAGTGATAACACCGACAGATATCACCCCTCTTCCCAATACACCGGCATACATCAGAGGGGTGATGGATCTCCGGGGCTCTATCACGACGATCATCGACTTGAAAACACTCATGAACCTGTCAGATGAAGATAATTCAAAAAAATGTTCCAGAATAATAATTCTTGACCAGCAGGCATCAGAAAAGCCGGTTGGAATCCTTGTAGATGATGTATACTCAGTCAGTACTCACCGTGCCACAGATATAGACAGGAATGGAGATGATACTACCCATAACAGAAGAAATATCCTGGGAGTAATCAGAAAAACCATGAGAGAGAATGAGAAAGAAAGTCACCGGCTCATCCTCTGGCTGGATATCCAGGCCATCCGTGCATCAGTTGAAAAGGATCTCTGATTCTTTTTTCCGGGACTCATGTTGATTACCCGTGATCGTCACCCATCATAAGCGGGTTCTATCAACAGAATTCGTTCAATCGTTTGTATCCACATCAGTTTTGCGATATGAGAATCCCTCCCGAGAAAGAGTGTCTTGATGCGAAGACCGATCGTGAGTGCCAGGATAATGTCAGCAGCAGAATCAGCATCAATATGAGGAGAAATATTCCCCTTTATCTTCATTTCCTGTAAAAAATCCCTGATAACCCCGGCATTCTGATCATACAGACGAATAAAGTCAGAACGATGTTCTCCGTCATGAGGAATCTGCGATGGAATCTGGCAGAATATAGCAGTATATGGCCTTTGTTGCTCGAATATCAATTCTGCAATCTCCCTGACGACCTGGTGAATATCCTCGCTCTTCCTGCAGACTGAAACCAGGTTGATCTTCAGCCTGCGAAAAACCTCATAGATCACTTCACGATGCAAGGCATCACCGTTTTCAAAGTACACGTATAGCGTACCCTTGGAGATATTCATCCTCTTCGCGATGGCCTCAAGGGTTACTGCATCCCAGCCATTCTCAACCGCAACCTCGATTGCAGCATTAATGATCTTCTTCTTCGCCATCTTCCGGTATTCAGCATTGATCCGTGGCATAACCGTGTATTATGTACCCTGTCAAGGTATATTCACTTTATGTATGTTTTCATAAAAGTGTGTTCAATAAACTGAACATTAGTTTAATATATTGATCAGACGTATAGTAAATCAGGGCGCAAACCCGGCTCAAATATGATTACAGGGAGTATGTATGATCCACGATCTACAAAAAATGAAAAAAAAGGGGATACATCACGGACGAACGGAACGAAGGATACCGGATGGCTTTATCCTGTTCACAAGTGCTTTGCTGGTGATATCCCTGACCATGATACCGGTTCTGGCAACAGAACCAACAGTCATCATCTCAAAGTATGAAGTAACCCCGGCAGTTCTCTTTCCCGGAGATCTCGGGACGGTTACCCTGGACCTGTCGAGTACTGCCAAAGCAGGATCAGAACAGGAAAGTTCCGGCCTGGTCACGGGAGGAGCCTTCTCCCGGACAAAGAACACCGATATAAACGTATACATTGAAAAGATTCATGTTGAAAGCAAAGACGTGAAATTTTTAACAGACCGGTATGACCGGCTCGGAGAACTGGGTCCTGGCCAGACAATTCCGGTAACATTCGTGATAAAAGCCCCGGATACGAACGGGATATACTTCCCGGAGGTATGGATAGATGTTGCCGGCGGGAGAAGTACCCGGTACCCGATAATCATCAATGTCAATACCGACATATCATCCCAGAAAAAACCGGCCCTTGCTGTCTTTCAGCAGGTACCTGATAATGTCACTCCAGGTGAGAACTGCATGGCAGAAATAACGGTGGAGAACACCGGCCTCACCCGGGCAAGCGACATATCAGTACTGGTCAACTCAACGACAAAGTCTCTCATACCCTCAACCCAGGGGAGATATTACATCGAACATCTTGATCCTGGTGAGAAGACAGATCTCTCCCTCACGTTTGCGACAGATAAACAGACCCCGCTCGGTATTAACCCTGTACAGATCGGCATCACCTACCGGACACCAGACGGAAGAACTGAAAAGCAGACCGAAATCCTGGGAATACCAATCAAGGGTAAGGCTGAGATAGCAGTCTCGTCATTATCCACTGACCCGGTACGACCAGGACCTGGTTCAGTCTTTACCCTGGTCTCCCGTGTTGAAAACACCGGAACCGACCGTGCCATATCGGTAAAGAGCAGCCTTGAAAGTCCTTTTTCCGGTACACGAGAGGCATTTATCGGATCAATTGATACGGACAGCGATGCTCCGGCGATTTTTTACCTCCAGGCAACACGGGAGGGCATAATCCCGGTCAATCTCACGATCTCCTACGAGGATGACTACGGATCCCACACCATCAATGAATCCGCATCTGTCATGGTCTATGGAAGTTCAGGGATGATGCTTCCGGTAATCGTTTTAATCCTTATTATCTCCGGTGCCGGTGCCGTCTTCTGGTATCTCCGGAGAAGAGCGGGGAACGGGAATGCATAACGGGGGGTACAAGGTCTCCTGGTATCTTGCGGTACGGGCAGTTAAACGGGGAAACAGGGGAACCCTTGCCCTTACCATCCTCATTATCGCCCTCGTGGTAGTCCTTATGAATTTCCTTGCCATGATCATCGGCGGAGTGGTAACCCTCTACAACCAGCAGATGATCGATTACCAGTACGGCCATGTCAGTATCGAGCCGGAAGAAAAAGAACTCTTCATTGAGGATTCGGATAAACTCGTCAAAAGATTAAAGAAAATTCCCGGAGTACTTGGAGTGTCCGCACATACCGGTTCAGGGGTTACCATGACAAATCCAAAGAACGGAAAGTTCAGGTCGCTCTCTATCACCGGACTTGACCCGGATGACGAGGAGATGGTAACCCGGTATAATTCCCGGATTATCGAGGGAGATTACCTCTCCCCCGGAGATACGAACGAGATCCTCATCGGAAGACTCCTCGCAGGCAATGAAGATGAATCGCAGGACAAAGTCCCGTCGCTCGGCGGGGTTGCCGTGGGAGATATGGTTGATATCGCATACGGCAACGGTGTGGTGAAAAAGTACCGGATAAAAGGGATATTCGAGACAGAAGGAGTCCTTATCGATTCATCAGCATTTATCTCTCAAAAAGAGATGGATTCAGTCATGCATACGGAAAATACGGCGACTGAAATTCTGATCAGGGGAGATGCGGCAGAATCAGCCCCTGCGTTGAAGTATGCCATCATGGAGTATGGGACACAGGAGAAAGTCCGTACCTGGAATGAAAAAGGAAAGGGCATCCTGGGAGATGCCATAAACAGTTTCCGGCTCCTGAACAGCATCATGACTGTCGTCAGCCTGATCGTTGCGAGTGTCGTGGTGTTTATCGTGACATTTATCAACATCATCAACCGGAGGAAGCAGATAGCGATCCTGAAGGCAATAGGTATCAGGGGGAGGATAATCATCGGCAGTTACCTCCTCCAGGTATTATTCCTCTGTACCTGCGGGGTGATTACCGGTGTTTTGATACTGAATGGTATCAGCGGGTTTCTGACCATTAACCAGCTGAAATTCCCGATGGGATACATCACGCCGGTGATCGATTATCCTGCTCTTGCATACAGCATCCTCGGTCTCTACATGGTTTCCCTCGTCTCCGGGTACATTCCGGCATGGCAGGTTGCAAAGGAAGAGATTCTCGATGCGATGAGGGGATGAAATGATCGATGTCACTGATCTGAAAAAGATATACGAGCTCGGGAAGGTACAGGTTGCAGCTCTCAAGGGAGTATCACTCCGGATCCAAAAAGGTGAGTTTGTCGGGATCATGGGACCGAGCGGGAGCGGAAAATCCACCCTGCTTCACCAGCTCGGCCTTCTCGACACCCCTTCGGGAGGAATTATCAGGATCGGCGATACTGATGTCTCACGACTGGATGATGAAGGACGAACATTCTTCAGACTGATGCACCTCGGGTATGTCTTCCAGGATTATGCCCTCGTCAGTGACCTGAATGTCCTGGAGAATGTAGCAATTCCTGCGATCATGCAGGGAAAACCGTACTCTGAATGTTACGCAGCCGCAACACGGGTCCTTCGAAAAGTAGGGCTTGCAAAGAGGGTATCCCACCTGGTTTACGAGTTATCAGGGGGAGAACAACAGCGTGTATCGATTGCCCGGGCACTCGTGAATGAACCGTCCATTGTTTTTGCTGACGAACCCTGTGCAAATCTCGATACGGAAAATTCCCGGATTGTTCTTGAGATGTTCAGGGCAGTGAACCGGGAACTCCACCAGACCATCGTGATGGTCTCGCATGAAGCATGGCACCAGGAGTATTTTGACCGGATTATCTTTATCAGGGACGGCCTCCTGGATTTAGCTCCCCATGTATCTTTGTAGATATGCACCATACGAATCGCCATTACGATAGACAGGATTAAGTTTCCCGGGGATGACCCTGTCAACTCATGTACCTCCCTCTATCCGCACGCCATCTCCCGGGAATTATCCGGGGATTAATCCTCCTGCTCATGATTTCGGTGACTTTCATCGGATCTGCTTCAGGAGATACCGGGCACCCCTACCGGGTAGGTGTCCTGCTTCCCTCTTCGGGAGACAGCGACATGGATTTCTTCGAAACCCTGAACTGGACCGCCGATTCGCTCAACCAGAAGGGGATCGGAGGGGATATCGAACTCGTCTTTGCCGACACCAGCCAGGAACCGGTACTAACTGCGGCAAGAAGAATGATCGACGATCCTTCCATCCAGGTCGTCATCGGGCCGGCAACGAGCGACGAGACCTTCCTTATTGCCCCGGAGTTTATCAGGGCAAAAAAAGTGCTGATCTCTCCGTCTGCAACCTCGGCGAATATCTCGACGGTTTTTAACAACTCAGGGTATTTCTGGATGACAGCCTCGGGAGACCAGGTGCAGACCGGGATTATCATGGATATCCTGGCTGAAAGAGACGCCGGTTCCGTCTCTCTCCTCTACGTAAACAACACGTACGGCAGGTCTTTCTCTGACTGGAGCGGCTATTATGCAGAGAAAGCCGGTCTGAACCTCTCGGCCAGGATTCCTTTTGAAACCGAAGCCGGTATCCCATCCGGCCTTTCGGCAGCGATCGCCGGAGAGCCGGATCATCTCATCGTCGTCGCCCAGGGATCTGACGCTGCACAAGTACCAGGGCTGATACATGAACTGAACTGTTCAGTACAACCCTTCTTCACCGACGGGGCAGAGGTACAGACATTCCTTGACACCGGTGATACCGAGGGGGCAGAGGGCACGAGTCCTGCCGCAGACAAGACAACCGGGTTCTATGTGGCCTACAAGGAGCATTTCGGGAAGATGCCGCCAAATTATGCATCACAGACCAGGGATGCCCTCGTCCTTGCAGTCGCTGCCCTGGCACGGATGGAGGCCTCTCCGTCAGAGGATATCGGTAGTGCCATGAAGAATATCCTCTCCGGGCGTGACGGAGAGGCCGGATGGGATGACCAGGATACGGCAGCGGCTCTCCGCATGATTCGTGCGGGGATGCTTCCGGACCTTACCGGTGCATCCGGACCGCTCGATTATGACCAGGGAGGAGTGGATCCGAAGATCACCTGGTACGGGGCATGGCAGGTAGAGAACCAGACATTCCTCCTGAACAGGTCTATTGCAGGTCATTCGGGGGAACTGAACCGGTCTGTACCAGGTGAAGAGAACACCAGCCCGGACTCGTTCCCGGCACCTGACGATTCCGGAACATTCAGGGTTACCCTCGTGTACTCAGGGGAGAAAGGAGACTTCGGGTATGTAGACCAGGCATACCTGGGTCTCATCAGGGCACGGGAAGACCTTCCTCTCATCACCCGGGAGGTGAACGGGAGCGATCCCGGGACTGACCTGGATCCGGTGACCGACAAAGCAGGCAATAAGGCAGATCTGGTGATCTTCCTCGGAGGGCTCATGAACGAGTACGTACAGCAGGTCTCCAAGCGGTATCCGGATATTCCCCTCGTGATCGTCGATGCCGGAGAAGGCCGGGTCAAAAATACCAGATCGGTCGATCTCCCGATGTACGGTGCAAGTTACCTTGCAGGAATCCTTGCATCAAACCAGACAAAAACCGGGAAGATCGCCGTCATTGCAGGAATGAACAATCCGGTCATC
>JAJRBL010000005.1 GCA_028679485.1 Methanospirillum sp.
AAGTTATGCATCCCGTATACCTGGCCATGGCCGGTACCAGTGCAGAAGAAGAGGGACTGCCTGATCTGGCAAGATCCTTTTTTCAGAAGGCATTTCGTGCAGATATCGTTCAGGGGGGATATTTATACTCTCGTTTCCTCAAAAGGAGCGGTGATGACCGCGAGTGGGAGAAGATTGTCACCTATATCCTGAAGAATGCCGTGAAGGTGCGGGATATCGAAGACATAAGTAAGTACATCTTTTCTGAAGTGACGGGGGAGAGTTCTCTCCTTCATCTCGTGCACTCGCGGCTTTACGACTATCTTCCCCTTCTTTCAAGCATGGGGAAGACCACCTATTGCCGCGCGGCAGGAATACTTGCATCTGAAGAACTGAAGGCAGGGAGATATGAAGAAGGGATGCGTTTTTGCCTCGACGGACTGACCGAGGTTTCTCCCCACGAGGAGAAGGTTGCAGAGTCGCTCTTCTCCATTTTAATGGCCTGTAAGACCCCCGGACTTCCGATGTCATATCCCGGAACCAGGAAGACCGGAACGACACCACCGGTACAGAAGAAACCTCTGCCCCTGTCTGGTCTGAATCCTGCGGAAGAGGCGGCTGTACTTCATCTCATGAGGCATCGCGTATCCACCGAACTGGAACTCCGGGAGATAACCGGGACGAAGAGAGTCGCTGGTCTTATGAACCGGCTCATCAGAAAGATATCAACCGAAGGATGGCAGGTTGTGGTGAAGGAGGGATTTTCTGAATCCGGAGAGGTATATCGGTATGTCGGCCCCTAACCCGGTGGATCCGGTTGTGCTTGAGAGTATTGGCATCATCAATGCTCTCCGGAGAGGTACTGTTCCGGCATCAGGACTCTCCAGGTTTACCGTGGGGCTTGAATCGGAAGAGCAGGCACTGCGTGACCAGTTTCGCCTGGTTGCACATTCCGGTGCTGATATAAAGGCAATACGGGGGGAATACGGCTCAGGGAAGACATTTCTCATCTCACGTGCCCTGGAGATTGCCAGGGAGGAGGGTTTTGTCACGGCCCGGGTTGCGATATCGCCGATCAACCCCCTCCATAAACTGAGCACCATCTACAGCAGGATGGCCCGGTCGCTGGTCGCCGGGGGTGAGGAGAACGCCATCAGATCGGTGATTGACGGGTGGCTGTATGCTGTCGAAGAACGGGTCCGGGAATATCCCGGATTGAGTGCTGATGAATCACTCCTGAAGGAAAAGATCGCTGAAGAGGTAGAGAAAGCCCTTGGGGAGATCGGTGACATCCATTCTGCCCTTGCAGCGGTGATCAGGACATATTATTACTCTTCTGATGCAGGCGATTTTCAGACCGCGAGGGCGGCAGTAGGGTGGTTTGCAGGTGAGGCGAATATCGGGAGGGCATTCAGGCATCAGGCCGGGATAAAGGGTGAAGTTGATGAATCGTCGGTTACTTCCTTTATGAAGGTACTCTCCATGATGGCGATAGGAGCAGGGTACAAGGGATGTGTCCTGGCTCTTGATGAACTTGAAATTACCCAGAGTCTTCCCCGGAACCTCCGGGAGAGAGGATACCGGAATCTTGTCCAGCTCATCGATGCCCTTGACGGTGGTTCTCTCCCGCACTGGTTTATTATCATGGGGGGAACCCCGCTTTTGTATGACGGGCCCAGGGGTATGCGTTCAGTTCCTCCGTTGTTTGAGAGGATCGGCCAGGTACCCGGGCATGCCGGGTTTTCCAATCCCCGCCAGACCCAGATCGTGTTAAAGTCGTTTGATGCCAGAAAACTCGAGGAGGTGGCACTCCGGGTGACCGGGATATATGCCACTGCGTACGGAGAGGTAGACCGTGACCGTATCTCGCACCGGTTTATCCATACCATGGTTGAACGGGTCTGCAGCCATTTCGGCGGCCGGGTTGATGTCGTCCCCCGGATATTTCTCCGTGAATTTGTGGATCTGCTGGATAAATGTGATATTTACCCTGAGTTCGATCCGATGATCTCGTATGATCTCAGTCCGGATTCAGTAAAATCCGTTCTTACTGAAGAAGAGAAGGCGGTTATCAGGATCAGCTGGTAGGGCTGTTTCTCCTGATCCGAATCGAGTCTGCATGGGCAGTAAGCCCTTCTGCCGTTGCAATAGTCTCGACGATATCGCCGATCTCTTCGAGGCCTTCCCGGTCGATGATCTGAACCGTGGAGGTCTTCGTGAAATGGGCCACATTCAGGCCGGAATAGTGTCGCGCGTTTCCTGCGGTGGGAAGAACATGATTAGTTCCCGATGCATAATCCCCGCATGCGACCGGTGCGTATGGCCCGATGAATATCGAACCTGCATGTTTTATCTTTCCCAGTACCGGCAGGGGATCCCTCACCTGGATGGAGAGGTGTTCAGGCGCGATGCGATCGGTAGCCTCTACTGCCTGCTTAAGATCATCGACGACGAGGTACCCTGATCTGCCGAGCGATTCTGCGATGATACTCTTCCGCTCTGCATCTTCACAGAGTGTATTAATCCATCCTCCCACTTCTTCAGCCAAACGGGGACTGGTGGTAATAAGCAGGGATGCGGCGAGGGGGTCATGCTCTGACTGTGCCAGTATATCTGCAGCGATAAAGTCAGGCCTCGCGGTATCATCGGCGATGACGGCGATCTCCGATGGTCCGGCGGGAAAATCGATCTCTACTCTTCCCCTAAGGAACATCTTTGCCGCAGTAACATACCTGTTTCCAGGTCCCACTAC
>JAJRBL010000220.1 GCA_028679485.1 Methanospirillum sp.
AGCAGCTCTTCAAGGGTTGATGCATCAACCTCTCCATATGCAATGAAATCCTTGACTTTCCGGATCATACCAATGTATGCCGGAGTATCCGGAATCAGCACGCAATGATTGATATGATGCAGACGGAGCATTTTTAGCGTGTCTTTGATCTCCCGACGGGTTTTAACCGTGCCGCGGACCTGTACAACCGCATACATTACTCCATTCCTCCAAGGCGGATCATATTCGTTGCCTTCAAAGCATTGAAGGTTGCTTTTGCATAGTTTATGGTGGTTCTGGTTTGTCCCTGGGTTTGTGCCCAGACATCCTTGATACCGGCGAGTTCGAGCACTTTCTTCCCGATATCTCCGGTAACAAGGCCGATACCCTGAGGAGCAGGCCGAAGGGTAACCCGAACACTGCCTGCATCACCAGTAACCTGCATCGGGATTGAATGGGGGTAACTACATCCGCATTCCCATGAACCACAGCCACGACGGACTTTTATCAGGTTAATTTTTGCATTGGTGATAGCTTTCTTGATAGCTTCACCAACCTGTGCATCTTTCCCCTGTCCGAATCCGATGTATCCGTCGCGGTTTCCAACAACCACAACAGCTCTGAATTTTACCCGGCGACCGGAGTCGGTCATCCGCTGTACCATATTGATGTCGAGCACCTCATCGACGAGGTCCGGGAGGAATGCATCAACGATCTCAGGTTCCTTGATGGGTTTCCCACTGACGAGTATCTCGTCAATACTCTTCATTTCCCCGGCCTGGACCATTCGCCCGAGACCGGTCAGGGGTACCCATTCTGACTTGTCAAATGCCATATCAGTTCAGCTCCCCCATGATTGCATCAACCGTCGCTGCAACATTTGCAGGAAGGTTAGCTGCCCGGTCCGGAGCATATGCCGCAATGTGTTCTCCTTTGCACCGTTCATCGTCCGGAAGAATCTCCTCATTGTGGGGAATATCAAATCCGGCCTCTACAGCACCTTTCAGGACTGCGAATACACGGGCACCACGGGTTGCCCGGTGCAGACCTATATCAAGCACAGCTCCATTCTGCCCCACCTTCATGGCACGGACAGCAAGAAGCATCCCGGTCATGTATGCTGCCGGGGTATTCTTTAAGGAACCTTCATACCCGTATTTCCTGAGTTCTGAAGAGTTTACCGCCACATGGGTTTTGTCTCCTTCCATATGTGCAGTGATTATCTGACAGATGATGTGACGGTTCGTTTTTCTGACAACCAGTCTTGGCTTGGTTGCAACAACCAGGCGTGTCCTGGCGTAATAATTCGTCCGGCCTTCACGCCTGCGGCGAAATGCGACGAAATATCTCGGTCCGGTTGCCATTACTGGTTCCTCCCAATCTCGATCTGTGCCTTCAGGTGGGAAACAGTCCTGAACTGCCCTCCGGCAGCCCGGCGGTAATACCGGCGGTACACCGTCGGCTCAATCTCACCGGACTCTCTCATATCACGAAGCACACGACGCTGTGCCCTGATACGCTGAACCCATCGTTCTTTACTGTTTGTCCGTGATCCTGCGGCTCCTTTCCGGCGACCAGGCCCTTTACAATGACCATAACTTCGTTTGGCCATCATGGCACGGGCTCTGCCGCGGGAATTTCCCCGCTTCTGGTGGGCAGCTACAACGCCCTCCTGGATCAGGTTTCTGATGTCTTCTCGGGAGATTGCCTGCTGAATTTCAGAGATCTTCTCGGGGTTGAACCAGATACGGTTCACTCCACATCCGAGAATTTCTGCAGCGAGACGTCTCTGACCAGAAATCTGACTCATTTATTCTTCCTCCTCGTCTGTATTCTCTGCTGAGGCTGATTTCTTCTCTTCCTGTATCTTTTGTCCCGGATGACTTGCATCCTTCCAGTTGAGAATACGAATTTTCATATCAGCGGCCTTGTTCTGCATGAGTTCACGCTTTTTCCGGCCGACTGTTGCTGCAATCCTGATAGCCTGGACTGAAGGATCAACGCCTTCAAGATCCTTCAGGTTAAAGACCCTGATTTCCCTGAGTCCACAGGGGTGCATTCCCCGTACTGCAAGAGGACTGCCATATCCCGGTGTTGGATGGGGTCCTTTTGCCTTCCGGAGTTTCCGCTGTTTGCTATGAAGTCCGCGGGGTCTCCGCCAGGAATCCCTGATTGTCTTCTTCTTGTCGACACCTTCACGTTTAAAGCGGGCGTCTTTTGATTTTCTGACCTTGAGAAGTCGCCTAATCTCGTCCGCCATTACTGCTCACTCCGTGAAACGATGTATATGCCGTCCTGGAAAACCCGGGGGTCACGGTTCCGGATGTGGGTGGCACGTTCGATATTTGCAGCCGTGGATCCCACGATCTCCTTGTCAATCCCGGTGATGGTAATCTCATCACTGCCCACCTTCACCGTTGTACCGGGAAGAATCCGGGCATATCGCGGATGTTTTTCTCCGAGAAAATTCACGATCTCAAGGCGTTCCCCCTGAACCTTGATCTGAATAGGGAAATGACTGTACACCACTTTCATGCTGTACAGATATCCCTTGGTAACTCCTGCACACATGTTTGCACAGTGTGCATTCAGGGTTCCCACCATGGATGTAATGGCTTTCTTCTGGGAATCCGTCCGGAATATAACCGACTCTCCTCCTACCGTAATTTCAATACCCGGATACCACATATCGCGCTGGAGTTCTCCTTTAGGTCCCTTCACCTTCAGGACAGCGTTGTCCAGGGAGACAGAAACTCCTGCGGGGATGGTAACAGTCCTTTCTACTGTCATTATTTATCCTCAGTATACATATCCGAGCAGTTCACCGCCGACACCATTGCGGCGGGCATCATGATGACCCATAACTCCTTTTGAAGTGGAGATCATGAGCATCCCGATACTCTTGGACGGAAGGTACAGCTGTTCCCAGTATTCCATCTCGTCAAGGGATACTGAGTAACGTGGAGAGATACAACCACATTTATTGATCATTCCAGACATGACCACTTTAAACTGGCCGCCACGACCGTCTTCAATCCGGGTAAATTCCTTGATATACCCTGCATCTTTCATAATGCGGAGGAGCTCACCAATAAGCCTCCCGGCAGGTTGCACGATGCATTCTGCCCGGCCGGTATCTGAAGCGTTTTTGAGCGTGCTCATAGCATCCGCCACTGTATTCAGTCTTGCCATGATACTCCCCTCAGTTCAGTTTTTTAAAGCCCATTTTCGGTGCCCATTCTCGGAAACACTGCCTGCAGAAGAAGATATTATATCTGCGGACAAGTCCCTGTTTCCGGCCGCAGAGCAGACATTCGTGGGATCCTCGTCCAAAGATCTTGGTCCGCTCTTTTCCTGCTTTTTCGTTGGCCATTACTGTACCTCTACTTTATAGCGATCTTTCAGGAAAGAAATTGCATCATCAACAGTTACCTGCTGTTTCAGCGGCAATTTTTTCTGCTGGATATGACGTCTTGCAATCCTGGCACCATTCCGCCTGAGGACAACGGTAACATCCAGACCAAAGATACCAACCTTGGGATCATAACTCTGGCCGGGGAAATCGGTATGTTCCTCAATTCCAAAGGAGAAATTCCCCTGTTTATCGAACGCACGGGAATTTAACTTGTTTTCGACGATCCCGATTGAGGTATCCAGAAACTTTGCTGCCGTATTACCACGGAGCGTCACCCGGCAACTCATGGGAGCACCTTTTCGGATCCCAAAGGCCGGAAGGGTCTGCTTTGCAACACTTCTGACCGGGGTATTCCCGGTAATCTCCGAGATGATACGTTCAGCATTAACCAGCTTGTCTCCGGCTTCACCCACACCCATGTGGACAACCACCTTATCAACAGCTACCGCCCTGTTTGAGTTCATTCTTCAATCCCCCAGCGGTCAATTGCAGGTGATTCGCGGCCGACCATAACCACGTATTCATCAATGGTTTCAAATGTTTCGCCGCTGTTTTCGTCCTTCAGTAATACACGGTTGGGAAGGCTTCCCGGAACCTTGATACATTCCATAATACGTCCGACAACCCCGGAGTGTTTCCCCCCGATGATCATGGCCATGTTTCCCGTCATGAAGGGGAAATGGTCAAGGATCTGGTTCTTTTCTCCTTCTTTTAAGGAGAGAACAATGGAATCTCCGCTTTTATACGACTTGTCGGTTATAACGTTGGAACCGTCACGAAGGTTCAGCTGGATTTTGCCACCACGAACAATCGTCTTGTTCGTGATCTTCACCAGACGGGAAGAAGCCGCTGTCTCGTCGATCGGGATAGTAACATGTCTTCCTTTCTTGTCACGGAGGATACGGAAATGCTTCCCGCTCTTCGGAATGGACACAATGTCGAATATACCGATACCCATATCCGGATGACGAACAGGCCTGCCATTTACCAGAATCTCGCGTTCACGAAGGACATGCTTGGCTTCCTTCATATTCCTGACAAGACCCATCTGGTCACGAGCCCAGACAACAATCGGAAGGGCATTTTTATTATGCGGGCCGGGTGACGTCTTCGTGACAAACTTGTCTGTCTTCCGTGTGATTCCCCATGACTTCGGAGAAACTACCCGCTTGAGGTGATATCCCATATTTACTCACCACTCAGTTTCTGCTCACGTCGCTTGTCCGCAAGATTGAGCTCGGTAATGACCACATTTGATGGATCCACCGGCCGTGGAACTTCTGTACCGTCTGCTTTCTTGACAGAGATACCATCAACCACAATCCGTGATTCTTTGGTATTGACCAAATCCACTAATCCTTCAGTTCCGGAGTGATCGCCCCGGAGAACCTTTACCGTGTCCCCCTTGATTACCCGGATACTGCGGCGTTTGTATTTACCCTGAAGTTCCTTGGAGAGGGTAGCATGAAGGAGTGAACCACGCATATGATGTGGTGCATTGTATCGTGCTTTTCTCTGTTTCCTGGGCTGACTACTGATTACTCGTACCATGTATGAGTCCTCACACTATGATGGTGGCCATTGACCCGATACGGGGATACCGGATTGCAACTTCACGGGCAACCGGGCCCTTGATTTCAGTTCCCCTCGGTTCATTCTTTTCATCAACGACGACCACTGCATTATCCTCAAAACCAAGCCGTAATCCGCTTGGTCTTCTAATCTCCTTCTTCTGCCTGATAACGAAGGCACGAACCA
>JAJRBL010000221.1 GCA_028679485.1 Methanospirillum sp.
CTGCGTTTAAGATCGCGGATGAACTGGGGTATACCGATACTACCCGTATCTGATTTTTTGTAAAACAATGAGAATAAGAGATTAGGAGTTTTTTAGATATTCATTCACGACATTTTTAAAATGAGTAGATAAATTAAAAATCTCATTTAAGTCATTGATCGGAATTTTTATACCGTCTCTTTCATCATTGTCAAAAACAGATACCGTTTTTTGACGGGTGTTAAAATTAAATCTGCAAATGGGTTTACGATTATTATTATCAAAAAGAATCGGACAATATGATTTAGCATCCCGGATAGTGACCCTATTTGGATTGACAATTTCATGAAGAATTGCCTTTATAATATTATATGCATGGATTTCTTCATCTGTTGTAATTACCTCCTCTTCTAAAGAAGTTGTATCTATTTCCGGAGAATCTGGTGAAATATTTTTTCTTTCTTCAGATTCCATCGCTGATTTAAGCCGTTCTTGTATTTTTTCTATGAGAAATTGGGATAGTGCATTTTTAGCGAAAATAGTAAATTTTTCTTTTGCTTGGTGGGTTAAACGCCCTGGATATACTTTTGTAGCAAAAAATTTTACAAGTTCTTCTGATGGAGAGTTAAATTCAGATTTTAAAATATTAATTATTTCTCTCGTATATTTTAATTGAGATGCATAACTGTCAAGTTCATCAACATTATAACTCTGCTTGGTAAATTTTTTTAATTCTTCTATTAAAGGATCCTTTATCTCCAGTAAATTTATTTCAAGAAATGGTTTTTCATCCATTTTATTTGGAGAATCTAAATCTGTGAAAAACTGATAGATAATCCCATTCGTCAGAATTCCAACTCTTACAGGGGTTACGGTGAAATATCGAAATAATTGGGATGCGTGTTCTTTACTTAAATCTGAAGAGACCGGTTTACATTCAATAAGTAGAATCGGTTCATTATCTCTCATTATTGCATAATCTACCTTTTCTCCTTTTTTTGTTCCGACATCAGCAATATATTCAGGATTTACTTCATTAGGATTAAACACATCATAACCCAATAATCGAATAAATGGCATAATCAATGCATTTTTCGTTCCCTCTTCGGTGGAGATTTTAGATGATAAATCAGGAATACTTTTTGCAAAACTTTTTATCTCATCAATGAAATCCATGATTTTAATGATTAGAATCAGTAAACATAAACTTTTTGAAATATACTCGTAATGCGAATTCTGGATTAAAAAAAGTAAACTATTAAGATCTGTATCGTGAAAGAATTGACTCTGGCGAAAAAAGGGAACGTATACGATATAAATGCGCCGACCGGGACTCGAACCCGGGTTTAGGCGTTGGCAACGCCTAGTGATAACCACTACACTATCGACGCATGAAGTGCTCTATATCGTCAGATGTTTACAGATAAAATATTATCGAATTGGATGACCTGGATGCGTATGAAATATCTTGTGAATAATTGGACAGATTGATATTTTCCCGGCTCTAACCTCATACGATGATTCCCCTCATGATCGACTTCACCGGGAAGAAGGTGATCATCTTCGGAGGGGGTGCTGTCGGGGCAAGAAAGGCCAGGTACTTTATGGATGAGGCAGAAGTCCTTGTATACAGCAGATCGTTCCACGCTGATCTTCTTGACCTCCCGGTTTTTAAGCAGGAGATGACACTGGTACGGGATATTTCCCCTATATGTTCTCTAATTCGTGATTCAGAACTCGTGATCGCGGCAACATCTGACCCGGAGATCAATGCCTCCATCAGGGATGCCTGCAGAAAGGAGGGAATACTATGCAACGTGGCGGCAGGACCGGCAGGCGACGTCGTCCTTCCGGCAAAGATCTGCGGAAAACGGTATACCATCGGGATCAGCACGCACGGCTCGGTGCCTGCGGTTTCGCGCCTGATACGTGAACAGGTGGAGGAACTGCTGCCAAATCCTGATGCACTCATCGATCTCGGGGATTGGATACGCAGCGAGTTCCGGAATACCAATGCCGGTTATGACCGGATCCTGCATGATGCCCTCCGTGATCCTCGGACCCATGCCGAATTGTCAGCCGGATTGGACCAGGCGAAGAGATATGTCAGGGAGCAGTATGCCACATGACCGATGCGCTTTTTTCACCCCTGACCATCGCCGGGATTTCTCACCATACCGCCTCGGTCGCGGAGATGGAGGAGGTCCGTTTTGGCGACGAGTCTGAGTTCCTCACCCGGGCCGGGGAATGGTTCAAAGGCGTTGTGCTTCTCCAGACCTGCAACAGGATAGAGATCATCGTTCATGGTGGATCTGACCTGCTCACCGAGTTCCTCGTAACAGAAGACCGGACCTGCTGGACGTTCTGGGAGAACAGCTCTGCCCTCGTTCATCTCCTTGATCTTGCATCCGGGCTGGATTCGATGGTGATCGGCGAGGACCAGATCCTTGGCCAGCTTCGCAAGGCGCTTGCCTTATCCGAGGAGCTCGGGGTTGCAGATCCCCTGCTCAGCCTCTGCATCAACAAGGCGATCCACACCGGTTCGCAGGCACGCCGGATGAGCGGTATCAACCGCGGGGCGGTTTCAATCGGTTCCGCAGCGGTTCTTCTTGCCGAGGAACAGCTCGGTTCCCTTGCCGGACGGCATATCCTCGTTATCGGGAGTGGGGAGATGGGCGTCCTGGTTACCCAGGCACTTGCCGCAAAGCGGCTGTCTGCGATATATGTCGCGAACCGGACATTTGACCGGGCAAAGCGGCTGGCTGAAAAGGTGGACGGCACCGCCGTCCTCATGGCAGACCTCTACCGGTACCTGACCATGTCAGACGTGGTTATCTGCTGCACGGCGGCCCCCCATCCCGTTATCCGGGAAGACGAACTGAGGGAAGCCCTGAAGGGGAGATCCTGGCCGCTTGACCGCCGGACCCAGCCGCTTCTTATCGTGGATATTGCCCAGCCCCGGGACGTCGAAGACGGAGTCAGGAAGATCTCCGGTGTCTGCCTTTTTACGATAGACGATCTCCGCAAGGTCAATGATGAGACAGCCCAGTTCAGGAAGGAGGCAGCCATGGAAGTCAGGTCATACCTGGACCAGGAACTCCAGCAGTTCACCCGGCTGTTCAACCGGAAAGCAGCAGACGAGGTTCTTGCCAGTCTTCATACCTGGGCAGAATCCATCAGGGTCAGGGAACGGGACCGGGCTGACAGCAGGATCCAGGCATGCGACGAGCATGTCCGTGAAGTCATCGATGATCTCTCCCGGGTACTGACCAGGAAACTCCTGGCAGACGTCACCCTCACCATCCGGGGGTATGCAGAACGGGGTGAGATAATCAGGGCAGAAGAGCTCGTCGGAGCCATAACACGAGGATGTGATCCATGTTCCCGCAAACAAGAATGAGACGACTTCGCAGGCGGAATATCATACCCCTGCTTGCAGAGACGGTACTGACTAAAAATGACCTGATAGCCCCCCTCTTCTTTGACGAGGCAGTATCAGAACCGCTTCCTATCCTGGCCATGCCCGGGCAGTACCGCTGGCCGGTATCCCGGGCAGATGCGATCGGGAAACGGCTGTATTCTGCGGGCATCAGGGCAGTCCTCATCTTTGGCATCCCGAAGATAAAGGATCCCGGGGCATTCGGTGCCTTTGCACCTGACGGTGTGGTCCAGCAGGTTGTCAGGTCGATGAAGGCAGCATGCCCGGACATCGTGGTGATCACGGATCTCTGTGCCTGCGAGTACACGGATCACGGACACTGCGGAGTCATCGGTGAATGCCAGGATGGCCCCGGACTGGTTAATGACCTCTCCCTGGAGATGATACAAAAGATAGCAGTATCCCAGGCAGCAGCCGGGGCAGACATCGTAGCGCCCTCGTGCATGCTCGACGGCATGGTCGCCTCCATACGGCGATCGCTCGATGAATCCGGGTTTTTGGAGGTTCTGATCATGTCGTACTCCACCAAGTTTGCCTCGTGCCTGTACGGGCCGTTCCGCGAGGCAGCAGGTTCAGGGTATACCTTCGGAGACCGGTCAGGTTACCAGGAACCGGTGACAAACCGGCGGGAGGCGTTCAGGGAGTCTGAACTGGATGCAGCTGAAGGGGCAGATATTCTCATGGTAAAGCCTGCCGGATGGTTTGGTGATATCATATCTGATATCAGGCAGATCGGGCTCCCGGTTGCGGCATACCAGGTATCTGGCGAATATTCCATGATCTGTGCCGCAACAGCACAGGGATGGCTCGAAGAGAGAAAAGCTGTGATGGAAAGCCTTCTTTCCCTGAAACGGGCAGGGGCAGATCTTGTTATTACCTATTTCGCAGAAAAAGTGTGCGGGTGGCTTGATGAAGAGCAGTGATTTGTACCAAATCGCACGAAACCTCATGCCCGGTGGCGTCTCCAGTCCGGTGCGGGCTATTCAGCCGAATCCTTTCTACACCCTGAAAGGAACAGGTTCACGGATAATAACTACCGAGGGAGAGAACCTCATCGACTGTTGCGGGGCATACGGACCGCTCCTTTTCGGGCATGGCTTTCCGGATGTCAGCGAAGCAGTAAAACAGACCCTTGACACCGGCTGGCTGTACGGCACCCCGGTCCCTGCCGAGATAGAACTGGCAAAGATGCTGATCTTCGATCATCCCTCGATGGAGATGGTTAGGTTTGTCTCAACCGGATCCGAGGCTACCATGGCAGCGATCCGGTTGGCACGCGGTTTTACCGGGAGAACGGAGATCGTCAAGATCGAAGGGGGATTTCATGGTGCACATGACGGAGTCCTGGTCCAGGCAGGGTCAGGCTGCACCACACTCGGCCAGCCGGATTCAGCCGGAGTACTGGATGACGTGGTCCGGCATACCCGGCAGATACCGTTCAACGATACCGAATCGCTCGTATCTGTCCTTGATAAGAATGCAGATACCGTTGCAGCCCTGATCGTGGAACCGGTAATGGGAAATATCGGTCCAATCCTTCCAAAACCAGGGTACCTGCAGGAAGTCCGTAAAATAACAAAGGAGCATGATGTTCTCCTGATCTTCGACGAAGTGATCACCGGCTACCGGCTCGGTATCGGCGGGGCACAGAGACTGTTCCGCGTCACCCCGGACCTCACCACTCTTGGAAAGATCATCGGCGGCGGGTTTCCCCTCGCAACCTTCGGCGGAAGACGCGACATAATGGAGTTTGTGGCTCCCTCGGGCCCGGTGTACCAGGCCGGAACCTTCTCCGGAAACCCGGTAAGTCTTGCTGCAGGGATAGCGACCATAAAGGCTGTCCATTCACGAAGGGATCTCTACCAGAACCTTGACCAGGCAACCACCCGGATAGGAGAGTCCAGCGAGGGAAAAGACGGTTCTTTTGTAAAGATCGGATCCATGTTCAAGTTCTTCTTCAGGTCCTCGCCGCCGCAGAATTACACCGGGGCAAAGGAGTCAGATACGGCAAAGTTCCGTGTTTTCTGGGAAAAGATGCGAACTGCGGGGGTGTTTCTCCCTCCGTCACAGTTTGAAACGAATTTCCTCTCTGACGCCCATACCGTGGCTGATGTTGAACATATCTGCAGGGCTTATACGACATGTCTCTCCGCATAGGCTCCCGGGCATCGAAACTTGCCAGGGCCCAGGCTGAAAAGGTCTCTTTTCTCCTGAATTCCCTGGGGGTGGAGAGCACGATCGTGCTCATATCAACAGCCGGGGATGAGCATACCGGTGTTCCCCTTCACCAGATCGGAGGCCAGGGTGTCTTCGTCAAGGCACTTGACGATGCATTGACGGAAGGGATCATCGATATCGCTGTTCACTCGATGAAAGATATCCCCGCCGAAAGGCCGGAAGGGCTGGTAACCTCCGCGATCCTGAGACGTGATTCGCCTGCCGATTACCTGGTGACGGACATAGACCTGGATTCGGTAAAATCAGTCGGGACATCGAGTACCCGCAGGACTGCACAGTTTAAAAGAAATTTCCCCGGGATTGTCATCGGGCCGCTCCGGGGCAACGTGGATACCCGTTTGTCGAGACTTAAGAACGGCGATTATGATGCCATCGTTCTCGCAGAAGCAGGGCTTGAGCGGCTTTCCCTTTCGCTTCGCGGGTACCGGCTGGATCCTGCCGTTCATGTCCCGTCCCCGAACCAGGGGACGATAGCGATCGTATCAGGCACAGACCCTGCAATTCTCGCTATCGTCTCGAAGATAGATGATCCCGTGACCCGGACAGATACCCTGCTGGAGCGCAGGGTGATGGAGATCATCGGGGGCGGCTGTTTTACTCCCCTGGGTATATTCTGTAAAAACCGCCAGATGATCGTGCAGGTCCTCTCACTCGACGGGGATCGCGAGTTCAGGACAGAGCGGATGATCAGGGATACCACAGATGCAGAGAGGTTGGGGGAAGAGGTACGGGACCAGGCAGGATCCCTGATCAGGGAAGCATATGCAAGGCTGGGATTGACACATGATTGAAAGAACGGGAAGAGTGTTTCTGGTAGGTTCGGGCCCGGGCGGCCTGAATCTTATGACCCGGCGTGCCAGGGAGGTCCTGGATAATGCCGATGTTATCCTTTATGATCAGTTGCCTGGTGATGAGATCCTTTCAAGCCTCCCGGAAGGGGCTGAAAAGATCGATGTGGGTAAGTTCGGCGGACACCATGTCAGGGAACAGCACGAGATCGAAGACCTGATGATCAGGTATGCAGAAAAAGGTCTCCGGGTGGTGCGGCTGAAAGGCGGGGATCCGTTCCTCTTTGGAAGAGGTGGAGAAGAACTGGAGATCTGCAGGTCCCGTAATATCCCCGTGGAAGTAGTCCCGGGTATCACGAGCGCGATAGCCGTTCCTGCCTCTGTCGGTATCCCGGTTACGCACCGGAAATATGCATCACAGGTCACGATAATCACGGGCAATGAAGATCCCACAAAGGAGGAGTCTGCAATTGACTGGGAATGGCTGGCCGGCTCCCGGGGCACCATTGTTATCCTGATGGGTGTGAAGAATCTTGGGAAAATTGCCGGTGCACTGGTAAAGAACGGAATGAGTCCCGCCACCCTTGTTGCCGTGATTGAAAGGGGTCTCCGGCCTGATCAGCGCGAAA
>JAJRBL010000222.1 GCA_028679485.1 Methanospirillum sp.
AGTAGATCGGGACGGTGGCCTTGTCCTCGACCGCCCGCTGGATATCGTAGATGCTGATATAATCCCCGAAGACCTGTTTTGTGTTCCGGTCTTCTTTCTCAATGGGGGTGCCGGTGAACCCGATGAACGTCGCCCCGGGAAGCGCGTCCCGGATATGGCGGGCGAACCCGTCGATGAAATCGTACTGGCTCCGGTGGGCTTCATCGGTAATCACGATGATGTTCTTCCGGCTGCTCAGCTCCGGGTATTTACCGCCCTTCTTCTCCGGGAAAAATTTCTGGATGGTCGTGAACACGATCCCCCCGGACCCGACAGCGAGCAGTCGTTTTAAGTCTTCCCGGTCTGCTGCCTGCACCGGTTCCTGCCGGAGGATCTCGTGGCAGCGCGAGAATGTCCCGAAGAGCTGGTCGTCGAGGTCGTTCCTGTCCGTGATGACGACAACGGTCGGGTTCTCCATGGCGGGACAAAGCACAATCTCGCCGGTAAAAAAGACCATGGTCAGGCTCTTTCCCGAACCCTGCGTATGCCAGACAACACCGCCCCTCCGGTCGCCGCCCGGCCGTGATGCCTTGATGGTACTTTCTACCGCATTTTTCACGGCATGATACTGGTGGTACCCGGCCATCTTCTTTGCAATCGATCCGTCCTCATCGATCTCAAAGACGATGTAATTCCGGATCAGGTCAAGGAGCCGTCGTCTCTCGAACACTCCTTTTGCGAGCACTTCGAGCCGGAGCATGGTGTCAGGGGCGAGTTTGTCCCCCTCGATCGTCCGCCACGGCATGAACCGCTCCCGGATTGAGGTAAACGTCCCGATCCGTGCATCGAGGCCGTCCGAGATCACAGCCATCTCGTTATACGTGAAGAGGGAGGGGATCTGCTGTTTGTAGGTCTGGATCTGCCGGAACGCGGTTTCAACTGTTGCCTTCTCATCGGCCGGGTTCTTGAGTTCGATGATGACGACGGGAATCCCGTTGAGGAACAGGAGAATGTCGGGCCGCCGGTTGTTGTGATTCTCGATGATGGTGAACTGGTTGATGGCGAGCCAGTCGTTCTTCTCCGGGTGATCGAAGTCTGCCAGCCGTACCTGGTCGCCCCTGATCGAACCATCCGGGCGCCGGTATTCAACCTCCACGCCATCGACAAGCATCCGGTGGAAGACCCGGTTGTTGCCAACAAGCGACGGGGAATCAGGGTGCAGGATCTTCCGTAACGCTGCCTCCTTTGCATCTGCCGGGATATCCGGGTTGAGCCGGGCGATGGCTGCCGCAAGCCGGTGTTTCTGGACCACCTCATGCCAGTCGTCGCGTTCGGCTCTGGCCTCTCCGGGGGCGATGTCCGGACCAAAAAGAGTGGTGTAGCCAAGCTCCCGGAGCCACGCGAGGGTGTGCTCTTCCAAGTGGGATTCGGCGATCCGGGCGGCAGGCATTGGGTATCTGAAATAGGATACGGTTCTCTCTTACGATAAGCTTTGGGAAAAATAGTGCTGTAAATATCTGTAAATATCTGTAAATATCTGTAAATATCTGTAAATATCTGAAAAATTTACAGGTTTCAAAGAGTATTATCTGCGATCCCCTTATTCCAAAGAACCCCAAATCCGGCCCGAATATACATCTTTCAGAAAAAGTTCCGTCGAAGCAACTACTAATTTAGTAGATTTTAGTAATTATTAGTAGTTGGGAACAGGACAACGAATCGGGTTGCACCATCTATTCAGTTTATCAGATATTGATAGATTTCAACAGGTACGGATTTTGCTGATGATGAAATGTCACAAGAGTTATCGCGACACTTTGTCGTGATTTTTGTCGCGATAACTAAAATTTAGATTTATTCTGAAATAATCGCGACACGGGATCGTGATTGGGAGAACGGGAATTGATCCACCGGATCATGCCGCCAGTTCTTCAACGATTATATCGCGTGTGCTCCATGAGACCGGTGTCACTTCATAATTCCTGAATATGTCGAGCACTTCACCGGATATTTCGTATTCCATATCATTCAGGATGGCAAAAGCTTTCGAATCCGGCGAGCGGACTTCCTTGGTATCTATCCATGAAAAGACAACGGTCTGTGCTGTATCACGGGCAGGGCGGTTGATAGTCTGGAGTATCCGTTCGGGCTGGCTGCGGGATTTCGGGATGACAAAATCAAACAGATGATCGAGCCCGCTCCTGCCGGTAAATTTTGCTTTGGGCGTGTAGCGGATATCATGAAGATCGAGCCAGGTCACTACGTCTTCGAAGAAGACACTGGCAACCGTGGGCATTGCCAGATAGAACAGATCGTTGACTGCCAGCATTGCCTGTATCAGGCTGTGTTTTTTCTGGGCGAAATTTTCCCGGGACGCATGGACTGTCAGTTTCCCCTGGTTCAGCTGGACGCCAAATCCGTTGAGGGTCATGGTAAGCAGGGCATTCCTCTTTGGGGTGTCAAGATTGCAGCCCGAGTGTTCGAGATCGCCCAGTATGTACCCGTCATCGGTCAGAACATAACCGTCATTCTGGCTTTTCATGTAGATCTGGAGATAATCGTTGTGGCGATCAAGATACGGTGTTGTTATCTCGACCCATTCCTCAACCTGCCGGAGCGTGGTGGTATCTTTCAGCCACGAGAGATAATTATCCAGCAGTTGGTTCGTTTCAGCGATCATCAGAGAATCCCCTGGTGTAAGTTAGGCGGAATTTACTACGACACATAACCTGATTATGAGTGTGACATTCTGGAGAGTAGTTTTACATCGTTTTCCAGAACATTTCGTTTGGCTTTGAAATATCCGAGAGTTTTATCCGGATTCTCATTTACCATGGTCCTCAAAACTGTCGATTCAACACATTGCTGGTGCAGGTTGACAATTTTGACCGCCCGGGTCTGCCTGCTTTCCGATGCAGATATGATATCACCCGGCAGGACCGGTGCGTCTTTGGGGATCATCCCGCCAATCCTGTCACCCAGGCCGACGACTTTGTAATACCCATAATCTTCCCGGTTCAGGAGCCGGTTCGTGTTCTGTTTGATATCTTTATGCGCTTTGAGCCATTCGTAAAACTCGGGATTACGTTTCGGACCCATATGAACGCCACCGAGACTGTCCAATCCATGACCAAAGCCAAGGAGATCCC
The DNA here is from genome assembly GCA_028679485.1 of Methanospirillum sp. Lineage (GTDB taxonomy): Archaea > Halobacteriota > Methanomicrobia > Methanomicrobiales > Methanospirillaceae > Methanospirillum. Next base: position 3,129 of record JAJRBL010000222.1, read on the forward strand.
GTGCAGAAAGAACATCCTGATTATTGATCGATTTGCCAAAACTGACATTAACGTAGTGGAGGAAGTTTTTCTCTTCATATCCACGTTTCTTTATCTCGACTTTCAGGGAGTTCAGCGCTGTCGCATGTGTTGAGATCAGGGTTCCATCAAAATCAATATAGTATGCGTTGATCCCGTGATCGAGATAAAAATTGATGATCTTTCTTGTAAAGAGGGGAACTGTAGCCGGGACGTACCCTATGATGGGTTTTTTGTTCCGCACCATAATGGCAGTGTAACACGCTTCAAGGTAAGCGAGGAATGCATCCAAATTTTCGCTTGTGAGGGTTCTTGCGATCTTCGGAATTGAGGGTATGGGGGTGATATCGGAAAAAGCATAGGCCGTGTTGGCGAGGATTTCAATTTCATCCGGTGTTGGGTATCGGGGAGCAAAATCCTGATTCTTGAACTGGAGGAGACAGAGTGTCGGCTTAAAATCTGACTGAACCTGACTCTTGTTCGCCGCTTTGTTTTTCGCTGCTGATGTGGCGGATTGTTCATTGATGTTTTTCAAGCTGGTTTCGTTCAGCATGAAATACAGTTCATTCAGGCTCGCGAGTGCTGATGGGATCTTTGTATCCTTGAAAAATGTGTTTGTATTGAGGGCACGGGTCGGGGTTGTAATTCTCTTGTTGCTAATAGAAAATCCGAGTGTCCGCAAGTCAGTATCGTCGGATACAGAATAATCATCGATCCGGATCTCTGTGCTCACCTGATCAGCTCCGCGAGGATATCCTCAGTTATCCTGAATGAAGATTCTTTCACTCTTTTATATAAATCGTGGCATTCATCTTCGGTGAGATCCCGGCACTTCTTTTGCCACAGGAGCAGGCCGAGGGATCCATGAATCCTGATGTGCAACCTGTCCTTGAGAGTCCGTGCCCGCTCATCTATGATACAGATATACCGTGCATGCTCGCGCTCCTTTTGCAGGCCGAGGCAGAGAACACTGATCTCCCCATCGTGCAGCCACGGGTATCGTTTGGACAACTTTGCAAAACAGGGGTCATCGTTTACCGGGATTACTGAGACTTTCCCGTATGCAGTAAATGCCCTGAAGGTTGCCGGGTTCTTCTGAAGTTCCCCATATACCTGCTGCGTTGTCGTCAGCCGGTACCCGTGCCCGATGCAGGTGTCCAGTGCCTTGGGAAACCCGATCTCACGGAGAAAGCAGATGAGGGACGAGGTATCGAAGATCTTCATTTCAGCCTCGTGCCCGGTCCAGGAACTGTTCTGCCGGGAGCCCCGCAAGGAATGCTGCTTTTTCGAGGCTTACCTTCCCTTTCCTGTAGAGCGAAACGGCAGTCGGGATCCGTTTTCTGATCACCTCTTCATAGACTGCGGATTCCTGGTGATATTTTGGGTACGAGACATAGACAAAGAGGAGTAGTTCGTCCTGGGTAAGGTCATTAAGGAAGTTCTTGAAGTCCCCGATCGCTTCAATTTCATCAGGAGAGAACGCTGGTCTTGCCTTCCCCAGCGCAGAGACTCCCTTGGGGGTGATTTTGTAGTGTGCCCCCTGTTCCGCTACCAGCCCTAACGCCCGCAGGTTGCCTATCTCGTTCTCGGCAGCCTCACTGTATGGCCCGAAGGTGTGCGGGATAAACTCTGCCTGCTCACGGATCTTATCGATATAATCTGCGATAAGGAACATCTCTTTCTGGAACGCCACTTTTCCTTTAAGGGGATGATTGTCGCCTGCCTGTAACAATTGCAGTATCGCAAGGTCCAGGTCGGTCAGATCCTCAACAATATCCTCGATTGAGAATTCCATCGCAGATTCCTTTTCCTACTATAATGTACGAGCGCTGATCATCAATGCTTCTGCGGAAGTGATTCTCTTGATTCGGGTTTAAGAAAAGGGGGCGGAGAGGGTGAAAGTGATCCTATCCATAAAAAGTGGTACAGTTGAACCCCGATAACCAAAACGAATATCATACCCTCGGATAAAATTCAACTAAAAACGTGTGGAGTTCAAGTTTGCATTCTACCTTGCCCTAATCGTGACATTGGCAATCGAAGTGAAAATGGAGATTACAATGAACATGACAGCAGTAATTACGGCATATTGGGTGATCGCTCGCGTGGAGGGATGGTATCCTTCCGCCCTTTGTTGTGATTGGCTTAGAGTAGGTGTGAGTTTGAGTCCACGTTGAGCGATCCGGGAGTTCGATTCTCCCGCTCCACATCTCTAAAAGATCTGTTGTTTTGTTGTAGGGGCTCTATCCCTCCCATGTTGAGGAATGTACCACCAGAAATTGATGGGTTTGTTCGGATCAAGGGTTCTGAATCCCCGGTGCGTTTTGAGACTGACGTCCAGACTGTTGTCTTTACATTTCTTATTGAACGAGGAAATAAGCAAACATCTCTGCTGATGAGATCTACTGAAAGTGGTATCCGGGTCTTCCTGCTCTCCAAGATCAAATAATGTCCTTTGTGTATTATGGCAAGTAATCCATCGTTCAATTGATTCGTAATGTTCTCTGGAATAAACACCTAACCCGACAAATAAATCTGCCAACTGAATAAAAGGCTCAAGGTGAGATTGTTTCGGTTGGATGTCCAATATTCCAAACTTTCGTCTCAATTCTAAAGAATATTCGCAACATTCCGTTCTATTTCTTACAATTTCACTTTCGACACTTGCATCATTCAGGTATTCACCTAAATTCTCCCAGTCCATCTGATCCTGTTCATCAGGACATAACAACCAGGTCGCATCATCCGGCCATCGATTTTTAAAGACGTTTTTAAAGACCTGATAATACATGATATGAAAATTTCTGATGTCATCCCGAAAACGGATCTCATGTCTCCCATCATAAGTGTCCCACGTAAGCACATCTATTCGAATATCGCCCGTTCTGACTTTCCGGATTGCAAATTCACACATCTGCTCGGCGAGTTTTCGATACTTTGCTTCGTCTAATTTTTTAAAACCGAATTCAGTTGTTCCGGCATTAGCAATAACTCCCTGTAATTCTTCATTCAAAGGATCGTAATTGTGCGCGAGCATTGTGACAGTTGAAATACCACGATATTGTCCTGTATTCCAATGCGATTCGTCAGAAAAAGCGATGTGTGAAAAACCATTTTCCGGCATAATATCAAGAATTAAGAAGTCATGGTGTTGGGTACCTGGCTCTCCCCGTTCATCAGTTTCGGCAGTAGTGCATCCCGGATCTGGGCGAGGGACTCATGCGCATCAGTCCTACTGATAATTTTCACCGGAAAAAATCCGATTAAATACTCTTTGAACTTTTATATCAGGGATTAGTAACTCTTTTGATAATAGATAATCTCTATCGATGGGTTGCCCTTCGCGTGCCCCGGGTTTTAATATATCCATATGAGCAGACATGTTATATCTTATGTACATCTCAAGCAATTCAGGAACATAAACATCTGTATTTATTTTAAATACTTCATAAAC
>JAJRBL010000223.1 GCA_028679485.1 Methanospirillum sp.
CGGTGATGAGATCAGGGGAGATTGCACTGAGAGGACCTGCGGTTGCCCTCGGGTACTGGAACAAGCCGGAAGAGACGAAGATGGTGTTCCTCGATGACGGATGGTTCCTTACCGGAGACGTCGGATTCCTTGATTCCAACGGCATGCTTGTCATCACTGACCGGAAGAAGGATATGATCATCATGTCAGGGTGGAAGATCTACCCGACAGAGGTGGAGAATGTCCTTATACGCCACCCGAAGATCGCAGACGTGGCGATTTTCGGGTGCCCTGACGAGGAGAAAGGTGAGATTCCTGCAGCTGCCGTAGTCCTTCGGGATGAGAAGAACACCCTGACCCTTGAGGAGCTCGGCAGCTGGTCGAGGGATCATCTCGCAGGATATAAAATTCCCCGCCGCCTGTTCCTGGTATCCTGTCTGCCGCGGGTAGGGGGATGGAAACTCCTCAGGAGGGAGCTCCGGGAGTCGTTATGTTGCTGAAAGAAGAGGATGAGAGCGGGGAGGTGGCATTCACCACGGCCTCCCGGTCCTGGCGGACCAGGCTCTCCCGGTAGTTCAGGATATCGTTGAAACTGACCACGATACCTGTATCCCCGATGATATAGGTCTGGTTCATATGGGAGGTATTTTTCCCGGTCATTGACTGCATGATAAGGTAATTATCAAGAAGTGAACTCTCCTGGCGGACCGGTTTCTGCATATCCATGATGGCATTTCCACAGACTGAAAGGATAATCCCGCATAATAACAGTACTACCAGGAAGATAATGCGGTTTGTATCCATACTGATCCCTTATTTGAGGAGGATGATGTTGCCCATCCCCCGGCGCCTTTTTTCGATAAGTCCCATGCTCTCGAGGATGTCCAGTGACCTGCTTACGTTTGACTTGGAGAGACCGGTCTTCTCCACGATATCGCTCTGGGGGATGATCCCCTCGGCATCGAGGATGGTCTGGTAGATAAGCTGCTGGTCTTCTTTCAGGGTCGGGAGAACGGTCTCCCATCTCCGTTTCCGGTCTTCAAGGGGAGAGAACGGTACAGGTGCTTCCTGGGTCGCCGGGATGGGGATATTAGGAGATATGGGAAGGGGGGCAGGGTGAATCTGTTCGTACAGCAGGAGATACAGTCCGCTGCCGCACACGATGAGGGATGCAAAGATAAGAACGATGACATCGGTTGTTGTATAGATATCGCCAATCTGTTCAGACTGGATGATGTAATCCTCTCCGGTATACCAGATAACCAGGGGAGTCGGATTCATCAGTTTAAGCCCGATAATGAATACTGACGCGACGAAAAGAGCTGTTGCAAACAGTTCCCTTCCGTTCAGTGAGGGTATGTGTAAGGCCATCAGGTTTACCTTTCTGGTTTGTTGCCTGAATTCTTCATCCTTTGCCTGAGACACCAAGTTCTGTACGGACTGTCGCGGTTGCAGCGGTCAGCCGTGAAAGCTTGACATAAGCCCCGTCAGGGGAATGCATCCGAAGCCCGCAGTCAGGATCCACAAGTATCCGTTCAGGACCCAGGATGTCTATCCCTTTCCAGATCCTCCTGACGATCTCTTCGGGTGACTCGGGCTCCGGTGACGAGGAATCGACCACCCCGTATCCGATATACCGGTCGTGCAGTTCCTTCCCTGAGAACGAGGCAAGGTTGTCAGGGTTCTGGGTTCCTTCGAAATCGAGAATACTGACCGGCATGGCGAGCAGGTCATCCAGGATGCGGGATATTGTTCCGCACGCATGGAGACATACCGGGATTGAAACTGCATCTGCGATACTGCCAATCGCCTCCCTCCCGGTCTCAAGCGATACTGCCCCGGTAGAGAGTATCGGTTCGTCTATCTGCAGCATAACCGCCCCTGTTCCGGCAAGGGCCATGGCCTCGACCACGAGGGCCGAAGCGATGTCAGGGATCAGTTCATCGCGGCTTCGGTACTGCTTTGTACTGAGATGAAGACCATGGGCAAGGGTAGAGGGCCCGGTTATGATGGCCTTGACATACGGGTGTCTCGTCAGCGCGTATGCGGTATCCGGGACGGTAATCGCCCGGTCAGGGGGCATTACCCGTCCTATGACGTCATTGCCCCTGACCCCTGGCAGTTTCGAGGCAAACACCCCGATCATGTCACCCCTGACCTGGCCGTCAGATATGATGGTCACCCCGGCACTGATCTGGCTCTCCACTGCTTTTATGACCGCTGCATGAAATGGATCAAAGAGGCTCCGTAGCGTCCGCTCAGGCTGGGCCGGGTAGCTCCCGACCACGGTTGTCGGGAGGATGGTGTCAGGGATGAATGGTTTCATGTTCAGGGGACAACCCGGTGGCGATCACGGGGGAACAGCACGGCTTCACGCACGTTCGGGAGATCCAGCATGGTCGTGACGAGCCGCTCTGCCCCAAGACCCCATCCTGCATGGGGGGGCATACCGTACCTGAATGGGTTAAGGTAGAATTCGAAGTTTTCAGGATTTAATCCTTTTTTCGCGATCTGTTCCACGAGGAGATCGTAATTGTGGACCCGTTGTGCACCGGAAGAGAGTTCCATCTTCGGGTGCATCATATCGAATGCCTTGCAGATCCCGGGATCATTCTCATAGGGCATGGCATAATATGGCCTGATGGATGACGGCCAGTCGGTGATGAAGTATATCTGTCCCATCTCATCACCGATAGCCCGTTCGGCTGCAGTTCCGATATCGTCACCGTACGATACCGGCTCTTCGCATTTTTTCGAGGCTATCTCTATTGCTTCCGAGTACGGGAGGCGGGGAAACCCCTTTTCAGGTACATTGAACCCCTCAATACCCATGTCTGCGAGGGCATCGCTGCACTCCTTATCCACGAACTGGTAGACATTCCGCACGAGATCCTCCAGGATCTGCATGACACCGGTATGATCGGTGAATGAAACCTCGATATCTATCGATGTAGCCTCGTTCAGGTGTTTGGTGGTATTGTGCTCTTCTGCACGGAATATCGGGCCAATCTCGTAGACCTTTTCAAATCCTGCAGCCATCATCATCTGCTTGTAGAGCTGCGGGCTCTGGTTCAGGAACGCTTCTTTTTCAAAGTACGCTATCGGGAAGAGTTCGGTTCCTCCCTCGGTTGCAGCGGCAACGATCTTTGAGGTATTGATCTCGATAAACCCGTTGTCAAAGAAAAAATTCCGTGCAGCATGCTGAACAGCATTCCGGATCTTGAATATTCCCTGTATCCTGGGTCTCCTTGCATCAAGGAACCTGTTGTCAAGCCTGGTATCGAGCTCGGCAGGAACCTTCTCTGCGACATCCAGGGGAAGGGGACTGGTTGAGAGGCTGACGATCTCTATCTCCTCGGGGATAAGTTCCCTGCCTCCCGGTGCTTTTCCTTCGCCCTTGACCGTGCCCTTTACCCTGACTACCGATTCGCGTGATATAGCCTTGACGGTATCAACAATTGCGGGGGTAACTTTCTTCTTGGGGATGGTTACCTGCAGGATACCGGTCCGGTCCCTGATCAGGAGAAATGCGAGACCCCCGAGGTCCCGGATTTCGTGTGCCCATCCGATAACTTCTGCGGATGTTGTCTCCGGAGTGATGGTATTGATCGAAACTCGCATATTATAC
>JAJRBL010000224.1 GCA_028679485.1 Methanospirillum sp.
CTCTGGTTCATCATATAACGAATTATGTAACGGTTAATGACTGTGCAAATATCACCCTGTGCATAGGCGCCTCACCGGTTATGGCACATGCTGAGGATGAAGTATCTGATATGGTATCACTGGCCGGCTCGCTCGTCCTGAATATCGGTACCCTTGACGATCAGCAGGTCCGCCGGATGCTCGTCGCCGGAAAAGCAGCCGAAAAAAAGGGCATCCCGATCATTCTCGATCCGGTCGGTGCAGGTGCAACAATCCTCCGGACAAAGACCTCGCTCTCTTTAATAAAGGAACTTCCGATCTCGATCCTCAAGGGAAATGCGGGAGAGATCGGAACACTTGCCGGTTCAGAGGCAGTTGTCAGGGGTGTTGATTCCGGCGGAGTGACCGGTGATCCCGTGGAGATTACCCGTTCACTGGCCGAACGTCTCGAATGCACCGTTGTGATGAGCGGAAGATCTGATATCATTAGTGACGGGAACCGGATCCTGTGTGTAGACAACGGCCATGAGATGATGGGATCCATATCAGGTACCGGGTGTATGGCTGCATCCATCCTGGGTGCCTGTGCAGCGGTTGCATCAGATACCGTTGCTGCTTCCGTTACAGGACTCTCTGCATTCGGTATAGCCGGTGAACGGGCAGCAGTAAAGGCAGCCGGTCCTGGTTCATTCAAATATAATCTCTTTGATTCCATGTCAGCCCTGACCCCGGAGGATCTCAACACCGCAGCGAAGATCCGGTCATGGTAAACCTGGCCAGGTTTTCTGCAGATAATACTCCCTGAGCCCGTTCTCTTTTGTGAAAGGGGTACCTTTTGTACGGTGTGCCGGAATATTTCAAAACCTTGATAGGATGCCGGGTATCATCTTCATCCGTCCATGAAGCATCCGGATCTGTCATCAACAACCCTTTTCATCGCAGTTTTTTGTGGTTTTTTAACTCCCTTTGATCTCTCTGCCGTGAATATTGCCCTGCCGGCAATAGCTGCTGAATACTCGCTTGATGCGGTGTCCCTCAGCTGGATAAGCAGTATCTACCTCCTGGCCTCTGCAGCATTCCTGGTTCCTTTCGGCAAAATAGGGGATATTTATGGGCGAAAACGTGTATTGACCCTGGGAATTGGTCTCTTTACCCTTGCTTCCGGATGTATGATCCTCTCTCTGACCTCCGGTATGCTCATTGCCTCACGTTTTTGTCAGGGAATCGGTGCAGCAATGATATACGGTACCGCGGTTGCAATCCTGACGTCGGTGACTAATCCTGCGAAACGCGGGCATGTTCTTGGAATCTATACGACCTTTGTCTACCTCGGCCTCTCGGCAGGGCCGTGTCTCGGGGGAATCCTTACCTCGATGTTTGGCTGGAGGAGCATCTTCCTCATCAATATACCCATCGGTCTTCTCATCATCGTCCTGATAGGGAGATATCTCAGGGGCGAATGGGCTGATGCCGCAGGCGAGCGTTTTGATCGAAAAGGTGCAGTATTGTATGGAGTCAGTCTGACTGCAGTCATGGTCGGATTTTCTGAGCTTCCCCAGATCACGGGATTCATAGCCCTGGTTGCCGGTGTGGTACTGTTTGGTTTATTCATCTTCATTGAACACCGGGAACAGTATCCCCTCCTGTATATTTCCCTTTTCATGAAAAACCGGGTATTTGCCTGTTCAAATCTGGCGGCTCTCATTAATTACGGGTCCACTTTTGCGATAACGTTCTTTTTAAGCCTGTATCTTCAGTATATCCGTGGATTTGACTCCCTCACCGCCGGGTTTATCCTTGTTGTTCAACCCCTGATCCAGGCCGTGTTTTCGTCGTATGCCGGTACCCTTTCAGACCGGATTGAACCGGGCAGGATCGCTTCTTTGGGAATGGGTATCATAGCAGCTGGTCTCATCATTCTCAGTTTTCTCTCTCCTGATACCCCCCTGGCAGAGCTCATGGTTATTCTTGCAATTCTCGGGCTCGGATACGCCCTCTTCTCATCGCCGAATACCAATGCGATCATGAGTTCGGTTGAAAGGCGGTACTATGGGATTGCTTCCGGAACCCTCGGAACCATGCGGCTTTTAGGTCAGATGTTCTCCATGGGTATTGCAATGATGATCATCGCCGTGGTGATCGGAAAAGTGGAGATAACTCCGGAGATATCTGGTCAACTCATGAGTGCCATGAGTATCGGGTTTCAGATCTTCTCCGTGATGTGCGTCATCGGGATAGTATTCTCCCTGGTGAGGGGTAATATGAGGGAAGATATCTCCTCTGAAAAATAAGTGAGGTTACGTTTCACAGGTTCCATCATCATGACCGTGATGATGCCCGGCTTTTTCCTCCCAGGGGGGAAGTCCCTGTTTTATCCGGTAATCATTAATAGCCTTGTGAATCCCTTCCTCGGCAAGAACCGAACAGTGCATCTTGATGGGAGGCAGTCCTTCCAGTGCTTCTGCCACCGCCTTGTTCGATACTTCCCAGGCCTCCTCCAGGGTTTTCCCTTTGATAAGTTCGGTTGCCATGCTGCTTGATGCCACAGCGGCCCCGCATCCGAAGGTCTGGAATTTCACATCGGTGATGATGTTCTCCTTGACGGAGAGGAATATCCTCATGATGTCACCACAGGTAGGGTTTCCCACCTCTCCAACACCGTCAGCATCCGTGATCTCTCCCTGGTTCCGGGGATTCATAAAATGGTCCATTACTTTTTCGCTATACATGACGTGACCTCTTCTTCAGGTAATCGGCATACAGGGGGGACATGGCCCGAAGCCTCTCCACCGCTTTTTTAAGCTCTGCGAATACATATTCGTTATCTTCCTCGGTATTTTCACGCCCAAGCGTAAGGCGGAGTGATCCGTGGGCAATCTCCGCCCGAAGACCTATCGCCAGCAGAACATGGGATGGTTCAAGCGATCCCGAAGAGCAGGCACTCCCGGTGGATGCAGCGATACCTGCATGATCGAGGAGCAGCAGGAGCGATTCTCCCTCGATAAACTCGAAACTGACATTGATATTCCCGGCAAGCCGGTCTGTCCTGTGCCCGTTCAGTCTTGTGTGGGGTATTTCTGATAAGATCCGGTCGAGTAACCGGTCCCTGAGAACCCGGATCCTGTTGCTGTTATCCTCAAGATTCCTTGTAACCTTTTCTATGGCTGTTCCCAGGCCGACAATACCCGGAACATTCTCTGTCCCTGCCCGTTTCCTTCGTTCCTGCCCTCCGCCGTGGATGTAATTGTCGATACGGACTCCTTTTCGTATAAACAGGGCGCCAGTTCCTTTCGGTCCGTAGAATTTATGGGAGGAGAGGGAGAGCAGGTCAATATTCAGATCCCCGACATCTATCGGGATGTTACCGATCGCCTGGACTGCATCGGTGTGGAAGAGAATACCCTTTTCCCTGCAGATCTTCCCGATCTCCTTTACCGGCTGGATGGTTCCGATCTCATTGTTTGCAAACATGACCGATACAAGGATCGTACCGTCGGTTATTGCAGATTTTAAATCGGCAGTACGGATCTTTCCCGATTCATCAACCGGGAGATAGGTGACTGAAAAACCCTGTTTCTCCAGGTATTCACAGGTATGCTGAATGGCATGATGCTCGATACCCGAAGTGATGATGTGGTTTCCTTTTTTGCGGAGAGCAAATGCCGTCCCGATAAGTGCCCAGTTATCAGATTCGGTCCCGCCGGAGGTGAAGAATATCTCCTCCGGTTTTGCCCCGATGGCTGTGGCAACCTTTGATCTTGCATTCTCGATGGCAGTTTTTGATTCTCGTGCCAGTTTGTAGAGTGATGATGGATTACCGTATTGATTTGAGAACCATGGTATCATGGCCTGAACCACTTCAGGATCTGTTGCGGTGGTGGCACTGTGATCCATGTATACACTTTTTTGATTGGCCATTGTTCTTCGTTAGTTACGTATGTCAGGGTACAAGATGAGAGGATCGTCACCTGATGTCATCTCTTCTCATCTTCTGGTTGTTCATCGTTCGTCAGTCGGGAGTAGGATTATACTCCTTTCAATACCGTGCAGACCTGGCATACATCCCCTGATCCGGGCCAGCCGCAGCTGGTGCATGCCTGGTATGGTGCACGTTCAAATGTCTCACCGAGTTTTTTCCTGATCTCTTCTTCACATGTTGCAGCATTTCTCATCGCTCCCGGATGTTCCCTTTCATATCTGGAGAGGAGTGTTCTTACTTCACCTCTCAGTGATGACAGGGCATAGGGACATTCCGGCAGATCCCGGAATAAACCGCTTAACATTGCATACAGGGTTACTTCCCGTTCACTGATCCGGGCGAACGGTTTTATCCGCCTTGCATACCATGCTGAAGGGCCGTACCCTGCAAATACCTTTTTAACATCTCCTGATATGGCATTCATGAGGGCGGTCTGGGCATGGTCATCAAGGTTGTGGCCGGTTGCGATAACCCGGATCCCCTGTTCACGTGCCAGGATTTCAAGGGCACGACGCCGGAGAATTCCACAGATGGTACAGGCATTCCTGCCTGATCCCTTCACAAGCTGATCGAGTGAAGAACCGAAGAGATCAGAAAAACGGATGATATGATGCTCTACTCCGAGGTTTTTGCAGGTCTCTTCTGCTGCCAGTATGGTCTCCTGCCGGTATCCTTCAATCCCCTCGTCAATGGTCAGGGCGATGAATCTGCAGGGTATATCCTCTTTAATCCGGCTGAACACTTTGAGCAGGGCAGTGCTGTCTTTTCCTCCGCTGAATGCAATCCCGATGGTCTTCGGGAGATCCGGTATTCTCTGTATATCCCCCAGAGTCTCTTTCTCCACGTGTTCCATGAGATGATCCCTGCAGAGATGTGCTTTAGATGCCCGATCAAGAAACACTGCAGGGCTTCTGCACAGGTCACAGAGGATCCCTGGTTTATCCGCCATGTGAAATCCGAATGATCCTGATGGTATCCTGTTCGTCAGGGATGGTATCTTCCGGAATAATCTCCTGGTCTCTTGATACGATAACCGTGAGCGGATCGATCCCCTGGGCCAGAAGTATCTCTTCAACGGTCTTCCCGTCAGCCCTGAGTTCTCTTTCAGAATTATCCGGGAGTATAAGTTTCATCAATGTACCAGTTTTGGTTTTTGTTTAAAATAGGTCTGATGATTGAGGCAATACTCGGGAGGTTCTTCATTGGATATATCATTATATGGTTTATATTGAGATATCTGCTTATTTTATCATATACCTCTGATTGATCCTGGGCTAAGGGATAGTTCCTGAAAAGCTCTGTTACCGAAAAAACGGGTTCGAGTAAAAAAAACAACGAAAACTATACGATTATTAACAGGGAAGTGGAGATTAATCCCTGTTATCAAAGGATTTTGAATCAACTCGGGTGAATATTGATTCGAAAACGAAGGATTCTCTTGTATCAGAAGTGATAGTATCAGGCTGGCCCACTGTTTCGGTTATTATCTACAGTATATTCCTTTCAGGAGTTCTCTCGGATACCGATACTCCGATACCCCGATTCCTGATGAATAAACCTGTTCACCGATAAAGAACAGGTCACTGGTTTGTTTGATCTCTTTTCGATGAGGTGTCATATTCTCCTCATGTTCATGGGTGAACATACCAATGTCGGCATCTGTACATATAATCCCTCAAGAACAGGCAGATCTTACCGTTCCTGAAATAAACCGGCAATTTTTACCATTATTGCCTCATTGTCTCAATATTCCGGGTAATCACTTCAATCTTTGCTTATTCTTTCAGATATATCCGCCCAGATGAGAAAATGTATAGCCTCAATGAATTTCAGACCGACAAACCTGGCAGTATTCATATCTGCCCTCCTCCTCATAACCGGAATTCTGATAATTTTTACCCCCTGGTACATCTTCCCGGTTTGTGATGCAAAAGATCCTGCCGGAGCCTCTCTGGAGGATATGAATCAGCGGGTTACTACGAAGATGGTATGTTCGTTGTCATCAGGTTTTATGAATTGCTGGTATACTGCAAGGGTTGAGAGTCTTTTTGGAGTTCTTATCATCCTCTCCGGGATCGTTTTACTCACCACAAAGCGAAACTCCATTCTTTCGGGAAAAGGCGTGATGATTATGGGATTGGGTGTATCTGTAGTTCTGATTCCCACTACTATCATAGGAATGTGTGATATGACCGGTACAATCTGTAATTTTGGTACCAAACCAGCACTGATTCTTTTGGGTTCGATCGTTACCCTGTTGGGTTTCAGTCTGGTCATACGGTATCATGATCAATATCCGGAGTTTTCAAAATGATTACCCTGTTCTATCTTATTAAAAAGGATATCTTCTATCATCCAGTCAGAAACGGAGTTCTGATCTTGTGTTATGCAATCATTGCAGCCAGTCTCTTCTCAGGTAATTATCTCCTTCTGGGCGCCGCAGACAGTGTGCAGAACGGAATCTCCCGGCTGGGTGCAGATCTTGTCGTTGTACCGGCAGATTATGCAGAAAAAGGTGAAGCAGTCCTGCTTAGGGGAGAACCCACGACATTCTTCTTTGGCAGGAACATTCTGCCCGATGTCGAAGACATCTCGGGAGTTTCTGCGGCTGCACCTCAACTCTATATTGCTACTCTTGATACAGCATGCTGTTATCTTCCGGTTCAACTGATCACTTTTGACTCAGAACGGGATTTTACCATAATCCCCTGGCTTCGTGAGCATGATCATCCGCTTCTGAAGAAGGATGAAATAATGGTAGGAAATTTGATCGTTCCCGATGTAGGTACGTCTTTGAAATTTTACGGCCATGAGTTCATCATATCAGGAAAACTGGACCCGACAGGGACAGGACTTGATACCTCGATATTTATCAGGAAAGAAGATGCTGCGGTGATGGCCAAAGAATCCAAAGAAAAAGCAGTGAAGGAGTTGGTTCTTCCGGAAAGCGGGGTATCGGCGGTACTGGTGAAGGTACAGAATGTCAGTGAGATAAACAGAATACGCGATCAGATTTCAGCCCGGATACCTGGTGTGAAGGTTCTTACGCCGGAGACGCTGATCACCAGGGTTACCGGCCAGTTAAACACCCTGACCAAGATCCTCGCCATGACTGCACTTGTCGCAATCCTGGTATCGGTTCC
>JAJRBL010000225.1 GCA_028679485.1 Methanospirillum sp.
AGAAGGAAGACAGAGAGGTATTCTACCCTGTGGATCCTTCTTCTCCCGGCTGGCTCCGGATCCTTTCATTTTACCTGGTTTCACCCTGCGACGAGATCTGATGAATTATAAATTCTGCCCGGACATATTCACTTTTTTGGCAAGGGCACAGAGTATCTCCCCGGCATACCGGCATTCACCAGGATCAGTCAGCAGAGACGGACTGATCCTGATACACCCCTCTCCCCCGGTTATGGCATCATGAATAAGGGGGGAACAGTGGAGACCGGTTCTCGTGATGATTCCATATGATGTCCGGAGGATAAAACCTGCCATATCTGGCTCTATTCCCCGGATATTTACCGGAAAAACGGGCAGATCCGGGGAAGGGGAATAACAGACAATATCTTCCGATTCCAGGATCGGTTCATAAAACGTATCGATACATTGCTGCGCATGGGAGACGATGGCATCAAAGCCGGTCTCCTGAATAAACGAGATTCCTGCCGTTAACGAAATGATACCGGGATAGTTGGGGGTCCCCGATTCAAAACGTTCGGGAAGCTGAGACGGCTGTCGGAGATTGGCCGAATCCGTACCTGTTCCACCCTGAAAGACAGGCCGTACCTCTTCCGGGTTTCGTATCCAGAATCCACCTGTACCTGGCATCCCGAAGAGGTACTTGTGCCCGGTAAACACATACGCATCAACACCAAGAGCCGGAATATTCACCGGAACCTGGCCCGCTGCCTGGGCACCATCTGCAATAACGAAGATTTCATCACCCAGTGCAGATCGTATCTCCCTTATCTTCTGGACCGTTCCCATTACATTACTCCCGTGGCTGATAACGGCAAGCAGGGTATCATCCCGGATGGTATCCCTGATATCCCCTGCCGATACGTGACCGTTCCGGGATGGAATCACAGAAAGCTGAACCTGGTTTCTATCCGCCAGGGTAGTAAGGGGACGGAGAACCGAGTTATGATCCAGGTCCGTGGTTATGACATGAAACGGATCGGGATGGAGGGCTGAAAATCCATGGATCAGCATATTGAGCGATTCTGTAGCCCCTGATGTGAACACGACATGATCCTGGTCAGGACAGGAGAAGAACCGGGATACGGTCTCCCTTGCATTAGATACCGGATCTTCGGAGAGGGCATCGGTCGACCGGCCGGATTCCCCGGGAGGCTGGAGGAGGTACTGTTCAACCGCCCTGATAACCGAATCAGGTTTTGGCCAGGAGGTTGCGGCATTGTTCAGGTATATATCCCGCGAGGGACGGGAAGCGTTCATGTAATAATAGTAATTCTCCAAAGAAATTGATGATATCTGTTACCACCAGGTCTTTCCGGTTTCACCTGCCGCCCTCTTTGATGACTCCTCTTCGCTTCAGTTCAAAGAAACACCTGGCACAAGCCCTGACATCAGCCTGTGCATCGTGGGCATCCTCAAAAGGAGACGAAAAGAGGGTTTGATGAAGTTCCATCAGCTTCGGCCATTTGTTCCCTTTTCTGCCTGATGGATACGGGATCCTGCAAAAATCGGATGTTTCTCTCATCGTGCAGAAGTACGGAAGCGTATAGATAGATGCATCCTGCTCGGCTCGGATATACTCTGCAGCAATGACTCCCCGGTCAAACCCGATATTATGACCGACAACCAGAGAGGTCCTGGCAGTTGCTTCATGAAACCGGGAAAGAACATCAGTGAGAGGTTTACCTTCCTTTTTAGCCCGCTCCGTGGTGATGCCGTGTATCATGGCAACAACATTGGGAATCTTAAAGCCTTCGGGGTAGACGATATGGGTCTGTTCGTCCAGGACTGATGCATCATCCCTGCAGAGTATCCAGGCTATCTGTACCATCCGTGGCAAGTACTCGGGGTTTTTAAACGGATCTGCATTTCTCTTCGGAAGTCCGGTTGTTTCAGTATCAAGAAACAGGTAGTTCAACTTTGCACCAGAAGATGAGAACACATATGCAGGTTATGACAGTTCAATGATTGCCGGGACAGGAAAGATTTTTGAAAGTGGTATTTCCATTAATCAGGATCATTCTTCCGTTTATTCTCGTTGATGAGACTGTTACGGGCATAAGAACCGTTGTCAGGTTCAAGAGCAAGGGCATTCCGGTAACATTGTGCTGCCGAATCATATTCACCAAGCCTTGTCAGGCAGATACCCAGGGCATTCCAGGCACGGTGGTTCGTGTTATCCTCGCCGACTATCCGGTTGAATATCTCGGCAGCCTGCCGGTACTGCTTCTCTGCATAATAATTCATCCCTTCCCTGAAGAGACCCGGACTGCTGTCGTTCTCTCCCCTGGCAATCCCAGGTTCAGCCGGGGGAGAAGATGCTGGTTCAGCATCTGCAACCGGCTTCCTCTTCCATGTCCTGATAAACCTGGTTCCCCCCCTTCTGCGAAGGTAGATATACCCGGCTATACAAACGATGCAGATTACTCCCAGTAGTGGAAGGGTAATACCTGTTCCGGGAATGATCTCCCCCCCCATGCCTGTCTCCGGTTCAGCCGGCATTGGCATGAGTATATCAGGACCCAGGCTGAGGTTAGTCTCCTTTGAAAAGACCCTGCCCTCGCTATCCCGGAACGTAGACTGGATCGGAACCTCGGTGGTATTCTCCGGTACTTCAAAGGATATCTGGAAGTTCGAGAATTCGGAGGGCTTTAAATTTCCCACCCCGTACTCCTTGTTCGGGAAGACCGGAACCGCAGGCGTTTTTGAGGTGATTACCACTCCGTTTG